>CANFIN010000011.1 GCA_947447155.1 Bacteroidota bacterium
CATAAACAGGTGTGGGTTTAAACCCACACCTGTTTTATCTAAATTCTGTTATCTACGAGCTTTGGCCTCGGGAAAGAAGGGCGAAGCTACTTTATCAGTGTAGTAAATATCAATAATTTCCTTTCCCGAGCTTTAGCCTCGGGAAAGAAAGGATGAGGCGACGTTATCAGGTTAAATTAAAATTTCTACAATCAATCCTTCACGCAACGGACAGAGAAACCTTCTCTTTTGATTGTGGAATAACTTCTATTTACATCGCCACTACCCCAATTTAGATTACGGTTGTAGACAATTGTTGTTGAACCTGATGATGCACACCACCATGAGCAAATTAATCCTATAGAGTAATATGTTCCCAAGTCGTTACGTAATCCACCAGGAATTCCTGTAAATCCACTGCTATTGGTGGCACCTGTGTTTGGACTTGCCCAATGAGATAATCCTATTTCTTTCATAGCTCCACCAGCGGTTTGACTCTGGGAGCAATTATTACAAGTAGTATCGGCGCTCGGGTCTATTGTTTTTACTAATACATTCCACTCCCAATCCTCTGGCACATGCCAACTTGTAGGGCATAATCCATTTGGGTCTGCCACTGCATACCAATTGTATAATTTACCGTAAATTGTGTTATTAAGAGCACTATCATAATATACAGCATAGGCACCGCTCGAGGCAGATTGCCATTGGGAATTAGTTAATCCCGATTGAATTGAAGTGCCATTTTTGTAACGTGTCGTTTTTAAATTTTCTTGCATCCATTCTTGATTGCCTATGATTACTGTATTGTAAATATTCCCATCTATGTCCGTTACTGTACTCCCGCCAGGATTACATACTACTAAATTTCCTACACTTTGCGTTCCGCCTTGTAATGGTATTTGTTGTGATTGACCTCCAATCCATGGATTATTTCCAAAGCCGGTTACGCTACAATTTGATCCACATACAGTAGCTGTAAATTGTCCGTTATTAGTAAAATACACTTGATTATTTATTGCCACATAACTATTCGATACGGGCTGATTATTACAATCTACTATAGTCCCTGTAAGTACTGTTTGACCAGGCAAGGTAACACCAATGGTTGCTATTGTTGTGTTAGCTGACATTGCAGGTAAACTACCTGTGTAAACCACGGTATTACTTCCTGAGCAATTTACACTAACGGTGATGGATAAACTAACTCCATTGGGTACATAACCACTATATTGCCCTTGGTTATTTGTATAATCACTTGCAATTCCATAATTAGTGGATGAAACGGTTACTGTTGCACCTTGTATGGGTTGTTGCGTTTGGCTATTGATTACTTGTCCGTTGATATAAACAAAATTGCTTGGCACATCACAATTCCAGAATGAAAAATGACTGACCTGCCCTACATACTCGTTGTTCACTAAATTGGCTACTCCATCCTTTTTCCAATAACCATTTGTTTCATCCAAAGACCATAGATCAATACTCGATGGTGCGCTCGCTTGTAAATTGGTAGGCACTTTAAACGTTAAGGTGGCTGTTTTACCACTGGCTATCTGCAATAACTGACCATTATTATCTGTTAATTCTACTCCTAACATTCCGTAAGATGTCAAACCAGAAACAGTATTATTGTCAACACCTACTAAACTTCCTGGCATCGCATCGTTGAAGTTGGCACTCGTTGGATCATAGTGTTTGATTGCGACTTTAACTGTTCCTGAATAAGCGGAATTGTTTAATGTAACTCCATTAGCTTGAAGCGTAACACTTCCATTTGGTATGCTAACTGTCCCGCCAGTTAAACTATTAATTGTTCCATCTATAGACTTGTTCAACAATTGAATTTGTAATTCATTCCCTCCCGTTTTAGGGACAAAACTGCGAACACCTTTAAAGAATCCTACTTTCTCTACGGTAACGCAACCTAGTTTTTGATTTGCAGCAATGTTATTTAGAATAAAAACTCCATTAACATCCGTAGTAACATTCACACTTCCACTCTTCACTAATGCACCTGAAATGGCTGTTCCATTTACATCATACACTTTTCCTTTTACAGTTA
The DNA here is from genome assembly GCA_947447155.1 of Bacteroidota bacterium. Classification (GTDB taxonomy): domain Bacteria; phylum Bacteroidota; class Bacteroidia; order AKYH767-A; family OLB10; genus CAINEC01. The sequence continues at coordinate 2,045 of CANFIN010000011.1, forward strand.
TTGATACAGTGCTACCAAATAAATTACTGGATGTACTTGTGCTGTTCGGATCTATGTCTTCGTCCTTTTTACAAGCGTTGATGGTGAGTATTACAATTGACAAAATCAAAGCAATCAGTTTAAAATAGTTCTTCATGTTTGTTAGGTATTAGGGGTATTGTTTGGCTTTTGAAAATATTGATATATTAAAGATAGAAATAAGTATTAAACAAACAACTAACTCTTTAACTATTGCTGTTTCTAAATCCGAATTGCAAATCCAGCAATTTTCAGAATTGATTTCCGAGAATAATATTTCAGTCCACATCTCGAATTATAATTTTCATTTATCAAATTATAAATCCACATAGTTTTTAAGAGATAAAAACCCTATCTTTGCAGCCCAAATAAACGGTCATGCTACAAGTTACAAACCTATCACTTCGCTACGGAAAAAGAGTCCTTTTTGAAGAGGTAAATCTTAAATTCACCCCCGGAAACTGCTACGGTATTATCGGCGCAAATGGTGCCGGCAAATCGACATTTCTGAAAATCCTTTCAGGCGAAATAGATGCTACCACAGGACAAATCTCGATGGGCCCCAATGAGCGTATGAGCGTTTTAAAGCAGAATCACTTTGAGTTTGACCAATTGCCTGTACTTCAAACCGTATTGATGGGAAATAAGAAGTTATGGGACATTATGGTGGAGAAAGATGCTGTTTATGCAAAGCCTGACTTCTCTGACGAAGATGGAGCACGTGCTGCAGAATTAGAAACTTTATTTGCTGAAATGGATGGCTGGGATGCAGAGAGCAGTGCCGCTAACTTACTAAGTGAATTAGGTATCAAAGAAAACCTGCATAATAAACTGATGCATGAATTGAACGGAAAGGAAAAAGTTCGTGTTTTATTAGCGCAGGCATTATTCGGAAACCCAGATATTTTATTACTCGATGAGCCTACCAACGACTTAGATGTTGAAACCATCACTTGGTTAGAAGACTTCTTAGCCGACTTTCAAAATACGGTTATCGTTGTATCCCATGATCGACATTTTCTTGACTCAGTTTGTACGCATATCTCTGATATCGATTTTGCAAAAATTCAATTATATACTGGAAATTACTCATTCTGGTATGAATCGAGTCAGTTAGCATTGCGCCAACGCAGCGATCAGAATAAAAAGGTTGAAGATAAACGCAAAGAGTTACAGGATTTCATTGAGCGTTTCAGTGCAAATGCGTCTAAATCACGACAAGCAACAAGTCGTAAAAAATTATTAGAAAAATTAGTGGTGGATGATATTCAACCATCCAACAGAAAATACCCAGGAATTATCTTTAAAGCAGAGCGTGATTGTGGCGATCAGATATTACATATTGAAGGATTGAAGAAATCAGCTCCAGATGGAACATGTTTATTTTCTGATATCACGTTTACGATGGTAAAAGGCGATAAAGTTGCATTCTTATCGCGCGAGCCATTGGCGGTAACAACGTTCCTCAATGTTGTGATGGGAGAAGAAACTCCAGATGCTGGGGAATATAACTGGGGAAGTACCATCACACGTTCTTACTTACCAAATGAAAATTCTAAATTCTTTTCTGGTGATTATAACTTGATTGATTGGTTGCGTCAGTTTTCTGCTGATAAATCAGAAACCTATATCCGCGGATTCTTAGGAAAAATGTTGTTCTCAGGAGAGGAAGTAATGAAAAAATCGAATGTATTGAGCGGAGGAGAAAAAGTACGTTGTATGATTTCTAGAATGATGTTAACGAATGCAAATTGTTTAGTGCTTGATGAACCCACTAATCACTTAGACTTAGAGTCGATCACTGCGTTTAACGATGCATTAAAAGACTGGAAACATGTAGCATTATTTACATCTCATGACCATACCTATGTAGAAAGTGTGGCTAACAGGATTATTGAATTAACTCCTTCGGGAATTATCGATAAGCGTATGACTTACGATGAATATCTTGCAGACGAGAACATCAAGGCACTGAGAATATCAATGTATCCAGAGCTAATTAACGCATAAAACCTAACCCAGACCAATAACAGTCTGGGTTTTTTAATTACTATATTTACTAAAATTATTTTTAATGAATCCTTGGCACGAAGTACACTATGGACACAATGCTCCAGAAATTGTAAAAGCAATCATAGAAATCCCGAAAGGAAGTAAAGGAAAATACGAAATCGATAAAGAGAGTGGTTTGATAAAACTAGACCGTGCTTTATTTTCTGCAGTACACTACCCTGCTAATTATGGTTTTATTCCACAGACCTATGCCGATGATAAAGACCCTTTGGATATTTTAGTTATTACCTCTCTTGAATTACCTCATTTGTGTTTAGTAGAAGCAAAAGTGATTGGAGTGATGCGCATGGTCGATCAAGGCGAGATGGATGATAAAATTATTGCGGTTGCGCTACATGATGAATCGGTAAACTATATCAACGACATATCTGAATTACCTCCTCATACCACTATTGAGATGAGAAGATTTTTTGAAGATTATAAACTTTTAGAGAAGAAAAAAGTTGTAGTAGAGGAATTCCTGAATAAAGAAAAAGCAATGGGAATTATCAACGATGCAATTGAATTGTATAAGAAAACGTTTCCATTCTAAAAATGTCAACCAATAACTATGATTACATATTTGCAGGAGGCGGCGCAGCAGCGCTGAGTCTGCTTGTGCGTATGCAGAAAGAAGGTTTATTGCGAGATAAAAAAGTATTAGTCATTGACAAAGATCCGAAAGTACATAACGACCGTACTTGGTGTTTTTGGGAGGAGAAAGAAGGCTTGTTTGAATCGTGTGTGATTAAATCCTGGGATAAAATTCGTTTTGCATCTCCGGGCTACGATGCGAAGTTAAATCCTCAGCCGTATAAGTACAAGATGATTCGCTCGCTAGCATTTTATCAATATTGCAAGGATGTAATTTCTCAAAACAGCAATATTCATTTTGTGCAGGATGCAATATTACATTTTGAAAACGATGTGGTGGTTACTTCACAAGGGAGATACAAAGGCTCACTTATTTTCAATAGCATATTACAAAATCTAAACAAAGACGAATCGCGATATCATTATTTCTTGCAGCATTTCAAAGGCAAGTTTATTGAAACAGAACAACCATTTTTTGAAGAAGGCGTTGCAACGTTGATGGACTTTACCATCAATCAAAATAACGAATGTCGATTTATGTATGTCCTACCCGTTAGTTCAACTAAAGCACTAATGGAGTTTACTATTTTTTCAGAAAATCTATTAGATGATTCAGAATATGAAACAGCGTTAAATAATTACATCGCAGAAAAATTAAAGTATCATCCCTATAAAATTGCGGAGGAAGAATTTGGTGTAATTCCAATGTACAATCAGCCATTTCCAAAAAGGTTAAATGCAAATGTGTTTAATATTGGAACGAATGGCGGAGCGAGTAAAGCATCTTCCGGATTTACGTTTCATTTTATTCAGGAAGAATCGAAACAACTTGTTGCACACCTGAAAAAACATCCAACTTTGAGTAATTACAATCCAAAAGGCAAAGGACGTTTTCAGTTTTTCGATGATGTATTTTTAAGAGTATTAAGAGAGAAAAAAGTCCCTGCATTTTATTTATTCAACTGCATGTTCCGAAAACTTCCAGCTTATTTACCATTAAAGTTTTTAAATGAAGAAACTTCTATGCTGGAAGATTTAAAAATCCTGCGAGTATTTCCAAGGATGGTATTTATGAAAGCAGCAATTGGAGAATTTCTTAAGCTACGTGTCCGTCGCGCTGAATAAAATCGATGGCCACACGGTTAAATGCATCCGACTGATCCATGTTCACTACGTGACCGCAATTGTCTAATATTTCCAGAAAAGAATTCTTATGCAAGGTTACCATTCGTTTAACAGGCTCTAAGAACATATAATCTTCGGAACCCATCACGTATAAAATTGGAAGACCTGTTTCTTTTTCACGAATGAAGCGCAACAAAGGATTTAACTCTGCTGTTAATTTGTACCAGCGCAAAAATTCCTTCTGATATAACTTTCGAGCTTCACTAATAAAAAACTTGCGAGACTCTGCGTGGCGTTTACGAGGCATGATAATCCATGCAAAAAACGAATACAGCCAGATATAAGGCACAATCGATTTCATTCTATCGCCAAACCACACTAAGAAACGAGAGCGGATATTCAAACGCGTTATAGCACCACCCATGATTAGTGTTTTAATACGATCTGGCTGCATCTCTCCTATCATTCGAATGATTAATGTGCCTAGTGATATACCAACAAAATGTGCCTTTTGAATCTTTAAATGATCTAATACTTCAAGAACATCTTTACTTACTTTTTCGAACGTATATTTCTTATCGAGTTTAAACTTTGCATGCTTTGATTTCCCATGTCCGCGCAAATCAACAATCAACACATTAAACTTTTCACTGAATGCTTTAAGCTGTTTATGCCAAATAGATGAGCTACCGCCTGCGCCATGTACAAACACAACCCAATCGGCATTATCATTCAAGTCAAACTTTTTAAAGTGTAGCATTTTTGTTTATTCGAATACTGTTTCCATCTGAATACCTTCGGGACGAGAATGTTTCCATCGCTTATGTGTCCAAAGCCAAAACTCAGGAGCTTGCAAGATATCATTTTCTAAAATCAAATTCGTTTTTTTTGTGATAAATCCTTTTTCTTCAGCTGCAGGATTTTCTGTGACTACGGAAAAATGATATTCATAATGGCCACGAGACACTTTCGTCACAGAGCCAAACAAAACTGGCATGTTATACTGACGAGCATATTTTTCAGTCCCGTAAAAGCAGGCTGTTTCCTGATTCATAAATTTCATCCAGTATGCTTTGCGAGGATTTGAAGGACTTTGATCAATGGCAAATATGGTTGCAGATAGTTCATTTTTATTATTATCAAATATTTCTGCTACGCGCTTAGTGCTGATCATTTGCAATCCGAAACAACTTCTTGACTTCAGCACTTTATCATCAAAGAATTTATTTGAAAGTGATTTATAAATAGCAATTACCTGATGTTTCACCTGACTATCCATTCCTGTTGCTACCCACTCCCAATTGTTATAATGTCCACCAGCAAGTATGACACTTTTTCCTTGAGCGAAATAAGCATCAAGAAGCTCGGGGTTAATTAATTTGTTTCGTTTCAACAATTCTTCTTTAGTAATAGCGAAAGACTTGAATGTCTCCACCATTACATCGCAGAAGTGACGATAAAATTTTGCTGCAATACGATTATGTTCTTCTTTGGATAAATCAGGAAAAGAATTGGCGATATTGCGAATGACTACTTTTTTACGATAACCAATTAGATTAAAGAAGAGAAAAAACAAAATATCCGATAAAAAATAAAGCACCCTGAAAGGAAGGTATGCAATGGGTAAAATGATAAAATAATAGAGGAGATAATTCAGGATATTCATATTCGTTTACTTTTGCAAAAGTACCAATAAAGTAAACATCTTTGGTTAAAGGTTAGTTTGTTAAAATACTGCTATGCTCAACGATTTTCAAACTCTAGGAATCAGCTCATCCGCTTCTATAACAGATATAAAAAAAGCCTATCGTCTGAAAGCCAAAGAATTCCACCCCGACGTAAATGATAGTCCTGATGCGGCTGAGCATTTCCGACAAATATCGGAAGCATATCAGCGTATCATCGATTTTCGCGAAGGAAAACATAGCTACCAGCAGCCTGCTATCGATTATGAAGCGATACTTCGTGAGAAAGCAAGAGCACAGGCCAGAATGCGTTACCAGGAATGGAAACAAAAGCTGGAAAAAGAAGAATTGAATAAGTCGATACATGAGATTTATTGGAATAAAAACGTCTCCTATATCCTCCTTCTCATATCCTTCGTATTACTTTCAGATCAGTTTATTGGGACAAAGATTCGTGTAGAGAAAATAATTAAAACCAGTATTGCCATCGACGATCAACTTTATTATACCATACAAACCGACCATAGAAAAATTGAGATTGTAAGTGATACAGAAATTGACGGACTCGATTCGAATAATCTGATAATGGTTGGAGAAACTCCACTATTTCATACAATGAAAGAAATCAGAACTATTCAGAATAAAGTTTTGATTCCCGACAATATTTTAAGCAACTATTCGCCTGCCTTAATAATTAACCTAATATTACTTCTACTTGTATTTTACTTTCCACTTAAAACATATCAGCAAAAATTGTGGATAAAAACATTGCTGATTATATGTTCACTTTACTATTTAGTCTCATTTTTACAAGCACAACGATAAACGTTGCCACAATACATTATGAAATTTAAAGAACTCAATATAATTGAGCCTATCTTGCAATCATTGCACGAAGAAGGCTATACCCAACCAACCCCTATTCAAGAGAAAGCAATTCCTATTGTTTTAGCAAAAAACGATCTATTAGGTTGTGCTCAAACAGGAACAGGTAAAACAGCAGCGTTTTCAATACCTCTTTTACAGTTGATGCATCAGCAAGGTCGTAAGAAAGGAATTACCTGTTTGATTCTAACTCCTACACGTGAGCTTGCAATTCAGATTAACGAAAGTATTGCTGCTTATGGAAGGCATTTAGCAATTAGACATACCGTTATTTTTGGAGGTGTATCACAGTTACCGCAAACGCAGGCTTTGCGCAATGGAATTGATATTTTAACGGCTACGCCTGGACGTTTATTAGATTTGATGAATCAGCGAATAATATCATTAAGCGACATTGATTTTTTTGTGTTAGACGAAGCAGATCGAATGTTAGACATGGGATTTATTCATGATGTCAAACGAGTAGTAGCAAAGCTTCCTGAAAAGCGCCAAACTTTATTTTTCTCAGCTACAATGCCTTTAGAGATTGCTGAGTTAGCAAAGAAGATTTTAAATAACCCGAAGTATGTAGAAGTAACGCCTGTTTCATCTACTGCTGAATTAGTAAAACAGGAATTATATTTCGTGAATAAAAACGACAAGCGTGATTTTCTTTCTGATTTATTATTAGAGCAACCCATTGCCTCTGCTATTGTGTTTACGCGCACTAAGCATGGTGCTGATAGGGTTGCAAAACATTTACAAAAAAATGGAATCAAAGCTGATGCAATTCATGGAGACAAGTCACAAAACCAGAGACAAAATGCATTAAATAATTTTAAAAACGGATTGTCGCGTGTATTAGTGGCTACTGATATTGCAGCAAGAGGAATTGATATTGATAATTTAAGCCATGTAATTAATTTCGACATTCCTAATGTAGCTGAAACGTATGTACATCGTATAGGCAGAACAGGTCGTGCAGGTGCAGCTGGAATTGCAATTAGTCTTTGCGATTATGAGGAGCAGGCTTACCTTCGAGATATTGAAAAACTGATTGGTAAAAAGATTGAATATAAAAATCCATCAACTCATCTTAAAAAAGCTGAAGAACCAGCTGAAGGAGCAAAAAAAGATTTTAGACATAATAAAAACAAACAAGCCCCAAAGCGAAGATAATTTAAGCAAGTAATTAGTTTTGCAGAACCACAATAATTAAGTTATGGAAAGTATCAGTGCTTTTGAAATGATTAAAATCGGAATTGGTCCGTCTAGTTCTCACACAATGGGGCCATGGATTGCTTCTGGTATGTTTCTAAAGAGAATACAACAGTTTAGTACACTCAACGAAGTTGTATCTGTTAAAGCACACTTATATGGTTCATTAGCTAAAACAGGTAAAGGTCACGGTACTGATGTAGCATTATTAATGGGACTAAGTGGTGAAGATTATACAACTATTGATACAAATACGATTACTGAGAAATTTGAGAAAATTCAGAATGGCAATATTCTTAATTTAAATAACTCACACAAGATTGAATTTTCGTATAGCCGAGACGTTATATTTCATAAAGATAAGAGCATGCCTCAGCATCCGAACACTTTGGTGTTTGAAGCAACATTAAAATCAGGAGAAGTTATAACCAGAAACTATTATTCTGTTGGCGGTGGGTTTGTTGCTACAGATGAGGCCAATACTATTAACAAAAGTGCAATTGTTACTCCCTACCCTTGTCACATGGCTAATTCAATTTTGAGTTACTGTGAAGAGTTAAATGTATCCGTTAGCGATTTAATATTTTTAAATGAGCAAGCTTGGCGAAGCAAAGAAGAAATCGCAGAGAAAGCATTGAACATTTGGAAAGAAATCAAAGATTGTATTTACAGAGGTACGCACAAATCAGGAATTTTACCTGGAGGATTACAAGTAAAACGTCGCGCAGCGGAGATAAACAACAAGCTATTACCGAATGCTAAATACAACAATGTTGATGAATGGATTGAATGCATTCGCAACAGTGAACGTGATTTTAATTCGGTGAATAAATGGATCAGTTGCTTTGCCTTAGCTGTGAATGAAGAGAATGCATCATTTGGAAGAATTGTCACAGCTCCTACTAACGGTGCCGCAGGTGTGATACCAGCTGTATTGATGTATGCATATTGTTTTGAAAAAGATTTTTCTGAAGATAAAATTGTTCGTTTTATAATTACTGCTGGAGAGATAGGGACCTTGTTTAAAAAGAATGCAACAATCAGCGCAGCGATGGGCGGTTGTCAGGCAGAAATTGGGGTTAGTAGTGCAATGGCTGCTGCTGCATTAGCTGAGTGCTTAGGTGCTAGTCCGGGACAAGTATTAATGGCAGCAGAAATAGCAATGGAACATCACCTAGGATTAACATGTGATCCTATTGGAGGACTTGTTCAAATTCCATGTATCGAACGAAATAGTATGGGTGCTATTAAAGCGATTACCGCTTCAAACATTGCATTAGAGAGCGACCCACTATCCGCTCGCGTTAGTTTAGAAGATGTGATAAAAAGTATGTGGGAAACAGCAAAGGATATGAGTTCAAAATACAAAGAAACATCGGAAGGCGGACTTGCAACAAATATATCTGTGAATGTACCGGAATGCTAATTACGGAAGCAACAAGGAACTATCTCCGTAACTTAGAAATCGATAATTGTTTTGTAGCGCATGTTCGTACACCTTTCTCCAATCGTTACCAATTAAAGCTGAAACTAATAATAACAATGTACTTTGTGGCTGATGAAAGTTGGTTATTAAACCATCAATGATTTTAAATTGATAACCTGGTGCAATAATAATTTGTGTAAAGCCCTCAACAAAATCTAATTCATTTGCATTCAAATAATTTATTAATGCGGTTAAGGCTTCGTCAGCAGAATAATTATTTTTTGCTTCGTAAGGCTCCCATTGTACTATTGAAAAATCGCTTGCTGAATGACGATTTTCGATAACTTGAACTCCCATCCAAAATAAACTTTCAAGCGTACGAGTTGATGTTGTTCCTACTGGTATAATTTTACTTTTTTGTTTTTGAATGCGTATTTGCTCTAAAGTAAAAACGCTTACTTTAATTCGTTCGGCATGCATTACATGCTCTTGCATTGTTTCAGACTTGACAGGTTTAAAAGTTCCTGCACCTACATGTAAAAGAACATCTAATGTTTTAACACCGTTTGATTTTAATTCTTTTATTAGTGTATCTGTAAAATGTAAACCTGCAGTTGGTGCTGCAACAGAACCCTCATGTACAGCATATACAGTATTATAACGGATACGGTCATCCGCAGTAGCTTCGCGGTTCATGTAAGGTGGCAATGGCAACTCGCCTACTATTTCTAATATTTCACTAAATGAAAAATCAGAATTGTTCCATGTAAATTGAATCAATGATTCCTGACCATAATTTTCTAAACGTTTTGCAGACAAAACTACTTCTACATCAGCAATTAGCATATTTAAATTAAGAATCTCTTCTTTCCATTTTTTTGAATTACCAATCATACAAATCCAATTAGTAGTATGGCGCTGAGAAAAAGATTGTTCTACTGTTATTCCTTTTTGTGGCTCGAGGCAAAAAACCTCGATAGCGGCACCTGTTTCCTTTTGAAATGATAAACGCGCCTTAACGACTTTGGTATTATTAAAAACGAGGGTTGCTTGAGTTGGCAGTTGAGACTCAATCGATGTAAAAACATGATTACTGATAACACCTTTGTTATAAACCAATAATCGAGAGTCCGCACGATTAGACATTGGCGCTGCTGCAATCTTTTCAACGGGCAATTCATAGGTAAAATCAGTAATATTGATAGTTCCCGGGTGATTCATGGGCCAAAGATAATCATAGAAGATCGTTATTTTTAGAACAATTTTTTATCTTTACAATTCCTGAAAAACCAACCTATGAAAAAATCTTTACTATTAACTATCGTGCTTATTGGAGTTTCTGTCCAGTTATTTGCTCAATGCACAGCCAACACAAAATCTATCACACTTAATGGAACCTCGAGTTATGTTTCATTTACAACAGATAGTAATTTACACATAGATTCTGCTATTACTGTAGAAGCATGGATTAAACCAACAGCATTTGGAGCTTCTAACTTTTCTAACTCTATTGTTTGTAAACACAGCTGGAGCTTAAATGGAGAGCAGGGATTTGTTTTGCGTTGTGGTGGATCAGGACAATTATCTTTTACATTTTGTGGAGTTGATTCTCTTGGAGCTCCACAGAGCTGGAAGGATATCGTTTCTCCGATTAATGTCATAACACTTAATACATGGACCCATGTAGCCGCTAGCTTTGATGGTGATTCATCAAGATTATTTGTTAACGGAATTCAGGTTGCTTCAAGTTATTTCCATGGTACGATAAAACCGAATACAGCTTTCCCAATGCGCATTGGTCGTTTAGCTGACGCTAATCAGACACAAACTCGTTACTTCAGCGGACAGATTGACGAAGTAAGAATCTGGAAAATAGCGAAACCACAATCAGAAATTCTAGCAGGATACAATCGCCATATCTCCCCTACTTCAAACGGTTTGGTTGGTTATTGGAATTTCAATATTGCATCTGGAACAACAGTGCCAGATCAAACAAGCAGTGGTAACACAGGAACTTTTAATACAATTACATTATCCACTAATGTTCCGTTTTATTGGTCTACTACGTTGCCTGTTATAACAGCTAATGGATTAAATCTATCGTCAACAGTAGCTTATACTTACCAATGGAATTATAACGGTCAGCCAATAACAAATGCAACTACTCAGAATTACACGGCAGCACAAAACGGCACATATACGGTTTCAATAACAGATTCTATTGGTTGTCCTGCTATATCAAATCCTGTTATCGTTAACAGTGTTGGTATTATAGAGATGGGCAACATGCAGCAAATTAAATTTTATAACGGCGACGGTTATGTAAGAGTTGATGCTAACAATGGAATCGACATAAAAAATATCTGCATTTACAATTGTGGCGGTTCACTGATAACAGAATTAAAGACTCCTTCAAACAGCAACACTATCAACACAGAAAGAATTATTCCAGGAGTTTATCTTGTAATGGTTATGACGGAGAATGATATTTATCGAAGTAAAATATTTATCAAGTAAAAAAAAAAGGTGTCGCAAGGCACCTTTTTTTATATCCATTACATTTGCACAATGAAAAAAACAGTAATCTTCTTTCTACTTTATTTTATTTCAATTTATGGATTTGCACAATATACCTGCATTGAAATAAAATGTGATTGCGATAATCAATCGTGTGACACATTATCTATATCAACATTGAACAGAGAAGAACAACTGATTAAGAAAATCAAGTTTTCTAAAATTTCATCGGAGCCAACTTTATACATTACTTATGATTACAATTCAAATGGGCAATTAACAAAAAAAACTGCTCGCAATAAACAAGGTGGATTAGTTTGGTTTAACAAATCGTATTATCAATACAACAAAACGCTTTTCGCAGACACACTTTTCAAGGCTGATAGTACAATGAAGATTGCTTTTTTACATGTAAAAGATACGAATTTGAGAGGTAAAATAGTGTATTGGTCGTTTGTAGGTGATAGTATTCCAAGTGTAGAACAACGCATTGTATTAGACTCTTTAGGAAATGAATTTTTAAATACTACGTGTTATAGTCCGAATGATTGCATTACTTACAAATCGTTCTACAAGGGCAAAACAAAAACCAATACCGAAGTATGGGTTTTAAAAAGCGAAAAGCCTTCGCCTGTTTTAAATGAGATTGAAGAGTATATATTAGATGACAATAATCGCTGGATAGCAATGAGTAAATCTAATGGAGATGGCAAATGCGTGGACCACTATTTTTATATCTATTTGAATGAAGAAAAAAGCAAGTAAATATTTACTTTTTCTCCATCGGTCCCCGTTTATAAATGATTAATCCATTTAAAAAATTACGCAGTAGCTGATCTCCACATTTTTGATAATTCGGATGATCCTCTTTTCGAAACAACGCACTAAGTTCGGTTTTAGAAACTTCGAAATCACCGAGCTTTAAGATTTCAATGATATCATCATCGCGAAGCTCAAGCGCAACGCGAAGCTTTTTAAGAATGTCGTTATTAGTTAGCATAGTGGCAAAAGTATTAAAAGACGGCAATTATCTGATAATTGCGATTATTGAAAGTAAAAGAATAGCCAACACTTTTTCCAAATATTTCTTTTAACAGTGGTCCATTCGGTGGCACAATATTGAAGATAATATTATCGATTGAAATCCGATCTGATATCTCTGCAATAAATAAAATCAGATCATTCATTACCACCACTGCACCTATTTGAACTTTATCGTACAAAACATCAGGCTTAATCATATGCAATAACATCAAATCTTCCATTGCCTTTTTTCGTTGCGATCCGTAAATAAGAAGCGTCTGATTAGCATTTTCACGAGATGTTTCGTGTTTATCACCCGCAGAACTTTTATCATTTGACTCGACAGCCTCTTTAATTGAAGCTACAGATCTGTTTAATTCCTCTATTTGTTCTTTTTTAATAGAAAAACAATGATTTAAAAGTATTGATTTGAGTTCTCTTTTGGCTTCGTCATTAAGACTTAAAAGTGCGTTCATTATGCAAAACTAAAAAACAATTCCAATGTTAATTTGTAGTATATAGTAATTCAAAAAACAACTACATTTGATTCACACGTAAGACCAAACCAATGAAAAAATTAAATTGTTTGTTAGCGCTTATCCTGGGGATGATAAGTGTTGCTAATGGTCAAACCAGCAATACGCTTTATGGAATAGTTCGCCAAAACTATTATACTAACCAAACTTTTGACTCTGCAACTGTTCGAATAGGAACCATAAATACAACCAATGGGTATGTATCGAACATAGGGAACAGCACCTATCAAATGGGAATAAATCTGACGGGGGCTTCATTAAACCCGTACGATTCTACCTATGTTTTCATTGGATCAGGAGGCTACATTAACACACTTCACCTGGGTAGTGGGCAACTAATCAACCAAGCTGCCATTAATAATCCAATGGCAATAAGTTACTTTGATAATTTTCGTTTCTGCAACGGGGACAGTACAATGTATGGCCTTGCTCGAAGAAATTATTTTGATTCAACATTGAATATAAATGTTGGACAATTATTACTAGCAAAAATCAATACCGTTACTGGAACAATTACTCAGATTTCTCCAAATTCAATTGGACAAGGATATGCAATGGCAGGAAGTGCAATTGATCCATATCAGATGGTTTATTATTACTCTACAGGGTCTAATCTTGTAGGTGTGGACATGTATTCAGGGAATGTTTATTCCAACACACCAATGCAATTACCTCCCAACAGTTACTTTGATAACTTTACTTACAGCTGTGTAGATACGGCACTTTATGGTTTAGTAAGATCGAATTATTTCAATAGTGTTAATCCATTCGTCATTGACTCATCAACTGTTCGTTTAGGAAAAATCAACCCAACAACTGGAGCTATCACAGTTTTATCATCAGCTTCATTATTCGGCAGTGGTTATTCTTTAAATGCAGGTGCTGCAATTGACCCTAACAACATGACGTATTATTACAGCACAGGAACTTACCTTGTAGGTGTATCGCTTTACAATGGTCAGCAAAACAGCCTTGACTCCATTCAATTTGCTGATGGAAGTTATTTTGATTTGATGAGAAACTTCGACAACTGCAGAACGATAAATATTATTCGTACAAATAATAGTACTGGTATAACTAAAATAAATCAAAATAAAATCAGCATCGCACCTAACCCATCAAGTTCCGAAATTAATATCGTAAGTGAAGAGATGATTTCTCAAATAAACATTTATAGTACACAAGGAAATATCGTTCATGCGGAACAACCAAACTCGAAACAATCATCAATTTCAATCAACGATTTGAATCAAGGGCTTTATATTGTTCAGATAAAATTTTTAGATGGTAAATCGACAAACAAAAAAATCATCAAGCAATAATAAATAACATTTTTCAATTAAGCTTTTTCCTTTTTCTGATGTTAGATGGGGTTAGAAAATTATCGCTAGTAATTATTTTCTTTCCTGTTTTCGATTCAAATTCGACTCGTGCGCTCTTAGCAATGGAACCACCTTTTTTACTTGCCTTGGCATTTTGAACCAAGCCATTTGCATTTATCTTTTCAGAAATAAAATTAGCTGCCATCTCTGCCAATGATGAAAAAATCAATTCTGTTTCATTCATGTGATCACGCAAATTTTGCGACTTTAAACCTTTAAGCTCTTTATGCTTGTTTATTGTTAAATCTGTCCACTCTTGATGAATTATGTTCGTTAAAAAAGCAAATTCATTGTAATTTTCTACACCATTGGCTTTCCAATAATCTGTCAGCCTATCACGAATCTCTTGACCAGCCATACGATGTTGAATCCATTTTTCACTTCTGCCCTTTTTTCGCCAGTTTTCGCGAGCTCTTTCTATACTTAATCCAGGATCTTGAATTTCCTTCAATCGTTCATGACCAACCTTCGCCAACCATTGTTTAAATGGTTCTGCCCTTGAAGAAGGTATCGCTTGTACTAATCTTAATACATTTTCAGTATTGCCTGCCAAAGTCTTTCTAGATTTTCCATTGACGACCATTCCTACCTGGGGACAATTTGTCCCCAGATAGGAATTCAAATCCTCGTCCCTCTTTCTCATTTTTTTGAGATAATCAGTTGGATTAACTGAATCAGTTAAAGCTCCAACAATATCTACCAATGAAAAATACCATGTTTCATTTTTAATATCGTAAAATCTACGAATATTATTCTCTTCAAAAACGGTTAACTCTTTACTCATATTTAAAAAACATTTTAATGTATTTACTTTCGACTTAAGCAGTTTGATCAATGATTTTTTGCAAATTACATTTTACTAATCGCTGATTGATTACTTGAAAAACGGTTGTCAAAATTAATTTATGAAAAAATTAAATATTAATTTCAGACTAAAAAAAGGTCGATTTGTTAATAAAATAATGAATGAAGTGAAAAATAAAAGACGAATTAAAATAGCTCTAACTGCTGATCTTTTAATTGAAATGATTTACGATGATAAGGGGTTAATCCGTATTGCATAATAGCCTTCACATGCACTTCTGTTCCGTAGGCTTTATTTCGATCCCAAGCATATTGTGGAAATTCCGCATGTAGCTTCTTCATCAATTCATCCCGATGTGTTTTTGCTAAAATAGATGCGGCCGCAATCGACAAATAAAGCCCATCGCCTTTAACGATAGTTTTATGCTCCGTGGTTTTATATTTTTTAAATCTGTTGCCGTCAATTAATAATAATTCAGGCTGCATTTTCAAACCTGCTATAGCCTTATGCATAGCTTTGTAAGTTGCATTTAAGATATTAATCCTGTCAATTTCTGGAGCATCAATCATTGCTACCGACCATGCTAATGATTCCTTCTCGATTAACACACGCAAATTATCACGCATGGTCTCAGGAAGTTTTTTCGAATCATTTAATACATCATACCAATCTAATTTCACCTTTGGAGGAAGTATGACTGCTGCTGCTACTACGGGTCCGGCTAAACAACCGCGACCTGCTTCATCAACTCCAGCTTCAATTACTTCTTTGTTATAGTACAAGGTTAACATTTATCAGTATTTGCTAATTACTCTCCGAAATTGGTTTATTTTTGTTCAAGAATCAAGTCATGCAAAAGAAATTTATCACCAACCTAGCATTTTTGCTTTTTCTTAATTTGCTCATTAAGCCATTTTGGATTCTTGGCATTGATAGAGCTGTACAAAATACTGTTGGCGCAGAATCTTACGGATTATACTCTGCATTATTTAATTTAAGTTTTCTGTTTAACATACTGTTAGATTTGGGAATTACAAATTACAACAATCGAAATATTGCAATGCATAACCACCTACTTGAAAAACATTTGAGTGGGATTATCATGTTACGCATAGTTCTCGCAATTGCCTACACGGTAATTAGCCTTTCAATTGCATTTATTTTAGGCTACAGGGGCGCTCAGCTCTGGATGCTTTCCATTATGTTAATTAATCAAGCCTTAATATCTTTTATTCTTTATTTGCGATCCAATATTGCGGGACTACAGCTTTTCAAATTAGATAGTATGATATCTGTTTTGGATAGAGCTGTAATGATTATTATATGTTCGTTTTTAATTTGGGGCCGTGCTGCTGGCAGTGAATTTAAAATTGATTGGTTTGTATGGGCACAAACATTGGCGTATGTTATCACTGTTGCTATAACCTTTTTTATTGTAGCAAAAAAAGCAAAACTACGTAGACTACAATGGAACCCTACGTTTTTCTTTATCGTTTTAAAACATAGTTATCCCTTTGCAATACTTATCTTATTAATGACATTTTATAACAGAATCGATTCTGTTATGATAGAACGATTATTACCTAATGGGGCTGAGCAGGCCGGGATTTATGCTCAGAGTTATCGATTATTAGATGCATCCAATATGATAGCTTTTTTATTTAGCGGACTACTTTTACCAATGTTTTCTCATATGATAAAAAAGAAACAGCCGCTACAAGAACTTGCTGAACTTTCCTTTTCTTTTATTGCAATTCCTGCTATCGCATTAATTGGATTTTGTTTTTTCTTTAGTCATGATATTATGGGATTACTTTATCATTCGCATGTTGATGCATCCTCCAATCTTTTCAAATATGTAATGTGCTGTTTCCTTGCTATCAGTTCAGTCTACATCTTTGGAACAATGCTTACTGCAAACGGAAATTTAAAGTATTTAAATATCATTGCATTGTCAGGGATGACTTTAAATATTGCTCTCAACTTAATATTAATACCAAAATTTCAGTCACTTGGTGCTGCATATGCCAGTATGATTACTCAATACACTGCGGCGGGATTACAAATAATTTTAGCACACAAAGTATTTAAATTTAAATTCCAAAAAATTCTGGCCTTAAAGTATGTAGTTTATATCGGAGCCACATTTTATCTGTTTTATACTTTAAGTAACTTCCCATATAACTGGTTTTTAAAAGGAATGATTGGCTGTACCATCAGTTTATTAATTGCCCTAGGATTGAAACTGATTAAACCATTTGAACTTGTTAGATTATTAAAATCAGAACAACAATAACAAACGAACAAAATTATAATATTATAACAGTACTGATTTTTAGCTGTTTAATTATTTTAATCCCTCCTTTATTTCAATTAAATTTGTCCATTAAACTTAAAAACTATGAGTCAGTCAGAAAGTGGACAAATGAACACAATTATTTTACTGCGAATACTTAAAAAATGGCAAAAGCATCTATTGATTTGTTTTTTCGCATCTGTGGTCGCTGGATTTATTATTTCACTTCCAATTTTCATGAAGCCGATGTATAAGTCATCTACGGTTTTATATCCATCAAATCTTTCGCCCTACTCTAAAGAAACTCCAACTGAACAAATGGTTCAGTTATTAAACTCAGAAGATGTAAGAGATAGTTTAGTTAAAGAACTTCATTTATTTAAACATTACGGAATTGATTCAATTAATGGCTACCCTCGATTTGAGATGATGAAAAAATTAGAGGAAAATATTTCGATAGGTAAAAATCAATACGAGGCTATTGAGATCAATGTACTTGATGAAGACCCTAAAATGGCTCAACGTATCTGTCAATGTATAATTCAATACATGGATATTAAAGGTGTTTCATTAATACATAACAGAGCAGAAGATGTAGCTAAGTTAAATAAAAAAGCAATGGAAGATGAAAAACACATTTTAGATTCAACAGAATCTGTATTAACTGCGCTCAGAGATAGTTCAGGCATTACAGATTTTGAGTCGCAAATTGAAGGTTTTTCAAGAGAATATTATCGTGCTTTAGCATCTGGAAATGTAAATACTAACATGGCAAAAGCACATGAAAACTTAACTACTAAGGGTGCTGAATATATGACATTAAAAGAAGTTGTTCGTAATAGTCGTGATGCCTACACTTTATATAGAAAGAATTATGAATCTGCTTTAATAGATGCTAAGAAAGAATTGAATTTTCATAATATCGTTTCTCCTCCACTAGTACCTGAGAAAAAAGATTCACCTAAGCGTGCTATAGTAATGATTCTATTTAGTCTTTCTGCAATGCTAATTGCAATTGTTTCTGCAGTGTATATTGAACAATACAGAGACAAATTAAAAAGTCAGCTTCAGTAACACTGGATGAAAGAAAACTATTTTCAACTTGACAAAAGAAAGGTTGTTTGGTTTTACATCCTCACAATTTTAATTGCATGGCTAAGTGCATTCGGTTATATTAAAGGTTATAACTATGCATTGGGCAGTCCTTTTTTATTGATTTTAATTTTAGCTGCAATTTTTCGATTTGACCTTCTAATATATCTTGCGGTTTTAGTAACTCCTTTCTCAATTAATCTAGCTAAAACGGGTATAGGCATAGGAGTTAGTTTACCTTCAGAACCATTGATGTTTGGAATTTTCTTAGTGTTTTGGATAAAAATACTAGCTGAAGGGGGGCTTGACAAACGTATCTTACAACATCCTGTTACCTGGATGATTTTTTTACATTTAGGTTGGTACACTATAACAACAATGACTAGTTCAATGCCTGTTGTATCTATCAAATCGACATTAGCGCGCTATTGCTATGTTAGTGTTTTTTACTTCTCTTTACTTTATCTTTTTATTAAAAAGCAAAACATTCATAAATTCTTATGGGCATATATGCTTCCATTATTGGGAGTTTGTATTATAACGATGTTAAATCAAGCAGCAGCAGGTTTTACTGAACAAAATGCTCATATTGCCATGGTGCCTTATTACAACGACCATACAGCATATGCTGCTGTAATAGCATTGTTTATACCTGTAATTATTGCACTATTGTTTCAACGCAATATCAATAAAACGATAAGAATATTAATTTATATTGTGGCTGCATTATTAATTACGGCCATTATTCTTTCATACACGCGGGCTGCATGGGTAGCATTGGCTGGTGCTTTAGCCTGCTTATTTATCTATGTACTAAAAATAAAAAACTGGGTTGTATATACGGGTATGGTATTGTTAATTTTAATTTATGCTTTATTCAATGTGCAAATCACAATGTACCTAGAGCGTAACGATAAAACCTCGTCGACCGATTTTACCAAACATGTCCAGTCGATTGGAAATATATCTACTGACGATTCAAATATCGAACGATTAAATAGATGGTCGTGTGCTTTAAGAATGTTTGAAGAGAAACCAATTTTAGGATATGGACCAGGTACCTATATGTTTCAGTATGGTAGATATCAGAAGTATTCTGAGCGCTCTGGTATCAGTACTAATTTTGCTGAAGGAGGCGGATCACATAGTGAATACTTAGGTCCATTAGCAGAACAGGGGATACTCGGCCCCGTTACCTTTATATTGATTATTGCGGTGCTATTACAAAGAGCATCTTACTTTTTACGAAAATGTAAAAATCGAAATTCACGAATATTAATAAAAGGATTGATATTAGGATTAGTAACCTATATTATTCATGGAGGGTTAAACTACTTCCTGGATACTGAAAAACTAGCTGTTCCGTTTTGGGGCTTTATAGCATGCATCGTTGCCTTTGATATTTACTATGGTGAGCATGAAAAACAGGAGCTAGATAAGCATTCGACAACTCAGTAAAGTAACATCATCAATTGGGTCTTCAGCCTTTTTGAAATCATTGAATGAGTTTATTACTCCCACATGCAAATCCTTCATCGAATTTGCCTGATGATTCCTTTCTATTAATTCCATTAAAATATCAACGCCAAAAGCTTCTCCTGTAGAATTTTCTTGTTCAACTACCCCATCTGTATAGCAAAACAAGGTTGATCCGGGCTGAAATGAAACTTCACCTTGATGAATAAAAGGTAATTCATCAAACATACCTAATCCTGTTGTTCCTTTATCTAACAATTGAAATTCATGACCGCTGTAAATCAACGGTGGATTATGACCTGCATTTACATACTTAAGTATCCTTTCTTGTGTATTTATTATTGCTAAAAAAACAGTAATGAATTTTTCACCCTTTGCTGATTTATTTACGCTATCATTCAAATCATGAACTAATTCGATGAGTGATTTAGAAAGAGGTGCCTTTGCATTTAAGTTAGCTTGGAAATTTGACATTAATAGTGCGGCAGAAATTCCTTTTCCTGATACATCTGCCAGGCATATTAATATCTCATCATCGTTTAACTCTATGTAATCGTAGTAATCACCTCCAACCATTTGATGCGGAAGATAGGTTGCGGCTAAATCGATGCGGGAGTTATGAGGAATGTGAGCAGGAAACAACATGCTTTGCATTCGTGCAGCTAACTCTAACTCCTTTTCAATTTGAGCCTGGCGAATAGACTCTTTAGTTAGTCGTTTGTTTTCAATAGCTACTACAATAATATTTGTAATCGTATGTATAAATGGAATTACATCTTTAAGATTTATAATATCTTCATGTGTACTTGAACCGATAAAGGCAAATGCTAATTGTTGCTTATTATGATTAACAGGAATAATAGTTTCAAAAGATGATAACCAGTCTGGCATATCACTACCGGTGGTCATAATTTTTTCTATTTCTGCAAGGCGCGCTTCATTTAGTTCAAGATGAAATTCGTCAGAAACGCCATACTTTAACATACAGTGCCATTGATGCTCATGAATGTATAATATCAGTTTGTTGATTTTTAAATGCTCTTTAAGAACAGACTGATATACTTCAAACAACTGTGGAGCGGGCAAATCGTAATTAATGGCCTTCGTGATTTGCAGCAACCAATGTAACTGAAGTTTTTTAACATTCAGTTCTGATTGCATACTTGATTTATTTTCGATTTCACCAGCCATAATTATCTAACATCAATGCATTAACGAATTTTATCTAACATCTCTGGCAATCGTCCTAAATAGGCCAGCTCTTTCATTTTCTCTCGCGCATCTTTCGCAGGAGTACCAAAATATGTTCCTGCCTTAATAGATTTTGTAACGCCGCTTTGTCCTAATACCACAGTCCCTTTTGAAATAGTTAAATCCTTTTGTACACCAACTTGGCCCCATAAAATCACCTCGTCTTCTATATTCACACAACCTGCAATACCTACTTGGGCGGCGAACAAACAATTTTTACCTATAACAGTATCATGACCAACATGCACTTGATTATCCAGCTTACATCCTTGTCCTATGACTGTATCAGAAGACACACCACGATCAATTGTGCATGATGCTCCAATTTCAACATCGCTATGAATAACTACACGCCCACATGAATGCATCTTTTCATAAAATTCTGGTCGTCGCTTAAAGTAAAATGCATCAGCGCCCAAAACACTATTAGCATGAATTACAACATTATCTCCTATTACAGTATGATCATAGATTATAGCACCACTATGAATTAAGCAATTTTTGCCAATAGTAACATAAGGACCAATACTAACATTAGGCTGAACTATTGTTCCTTCGTCAATTTTAGCTGATGGATGTATATCAGTTACTGATGCTTCAAAAGGCATATAATTTTTACAAAGCCAAACATAATCACGGAATGGGTCATCTGAAAAAATAAGTGATTTGCCTGCTGGTGCATCTACCATTTTATTAATAATAACATATGATGCAGCTGAGTTAAGCGCTTTATCATAATACTTGGGATGATCAACAAAAGTCAAATCGCCTATTTCAACACGATGAATTTCATTAATTCCTTTAACAAGTGAATTCTCATCTCCTATCACTTTTCCGTCGACCATCTTGGCCAACTCGCCTATCGAAATTGGATTTTCAAGTTTCATAATTGTCATCAAAGATAATTTATCATTTTTGAATTATATCAAATTCTTGGAATGAATTATTAAATTCGTAGCATGCTATCGAAAAAAGCAAAATACGGACTAAAGGCGCTTGAATATATTGCCAAGCAAGACCAAACTATTCCAGTACAAACATCAGATATTTCATTAGCAGAATCAATTCCAAGAAAGTTTTTAGAAACCATATTACTGGATTTAAAAAAAAATGAAATACTGTTGAGTATCCAAGGGAAAAATGGTGGTTACTTACTTAAATTACCTCCTAGTGAAATTACAATCGGAAGAGTAGTTCGATTGTTTGACGGGCCAATTGCGCTTCTACCTTGTGTTTCATCAAATTTTTATGAACCCTGTGAGGACTGCGAAAACGAAGCATTTTGTGGTTTGAAAAATATTTTTGCTGAAGTAAGAGAAGCAACAGGTTCCATTTTGGATAAGCTCAGCTTAAAGGATATTTTACGAAGGGAATTTGAGCTAAAAAAGAAAAAGCAACTTTCAAACAATAAAACATCCTGCTCAAATAAGAAATAACATGATAGGTATTTTTCATTTTGAATTATCGCATCGATTGCCGTATATTTGAAAACCCTACTAAACTAATAGAGTTTTTAAAATCAAAATGAAAAAGCGGTACGATATCATAATAATTGGAGGTGGTGCTTCTGGCCTTTTATTACTTGCTAATATTTGTAATAAAGTAACAAGGCCCACTTCAATTGCGATGATAAACACTGGTCATCCAATTGCGAGAGGTATAGCTTATTCAACTAGCAATGAAAATCACTTGCTTAATGTAAGAGTTTCTAGGATGAGTGCATTTACTGACGATACTAATCATTTTACGAATTGGATTTTATCAAAGCAACAATATAGCGAATATCACTCTGATTCATTAGGTGAGTGCTTTGTTCCTCGAAAAATGTATGGTCATTATCTCGATGAACTATATCATTCAATAATATCTGATCAATCAAAAAATATTGATTTTAACTTTATCGATGATGTAGTTATTGATTTGAAAAAATCCGAAAACACATTTACCGTTTTATTAAAAAAAAGCGAAGCTATTGAAGGAGTTAAAGCAGTGCTTTGTACAGGAAATCAACCGCCGATAACACTTCCGGGTCTTTCAAGTTTAAAAAACTCTGACAGAATCTTTATCAATCCTTGGGATGAAAAAGCTGTTGAAAACATAAATCAAGACGAACCTGTTTTTATAATTGGAGCCGGACTAACGATGGTTGATACTGCAATCAGCCTTATTGATCAGGGATTCAAAAATAAAATAATCGTATTGTCGAAACATGGAGCTATTCCGATGCCACATCCAAATGAGCGCGTAGCAGTTCCTCATTCTGATATTGTTCCTCCCTCCGACTTACACAAAATATTTAGTAATTTAAAAGCAAGAATTCGTTCAGCAATAGACAATACCGAATGGCATGAACCAGTATTAGAGGCTGTAAGACCTTACACTCAAAAAATTTGGCAAGAGTTATCAATTGAAGAAAAAAATAGATTCATGCGACATATCAATCATCGCTGGTCAAAACTAAGACATCGTTTGCCTCATCAAGTATATGACTTTATACAAGCATTGATTGATAAAAACCAGATTGAGCTTTATGCTGGTAAATTGATTTCAGTAGAAGAAAATCAGGATGGCTTAACGGTAGAATTTTTTAATAAGGAAAGTAATTCAATAATAAAGAAAGAAGCTCAACGTATAATTAATTGTATTGGTCCAGAGGGCGATTTTAGTAAAGTAGAAAACCCACTAATTAATAACATGCTTGCGTCTGGAATGATTGCTAATGATGCGCTTTCATTAGGCTTTAATGCTACAGGAGATGGGAAAATTATTAACAAACAGGGCGAAATAGTAGAGAATCTTTTTACAATTGGATCGGGGTTAAGAGGAATCCTGTGGGAATCAACGGCAATTCCGGAAATTAGAGTTCAAGCTAATCAGATGGCCGCTAAAGTGCTTGCCTAATATCACTAAATAGTTACTTAATTCATTTTCTGATTCTTTTTTGGCTTCAGACCCAAAGAAAAGCCCTACCTTTGCACTCCGAATTTCCACTCGAAAAGCATACAGCACTAACTTTCAGTGCTTTACACAATCAAGTTGATTAAAGGTATTACAAAAAACTTAACTTAACTGCGGATAAACCACCATGCAATCAATCAGAAACATTGCAATTATTGCCCATGTCGATCATGGCAAAACAACTTTAGTAGATAAAATTTTACTTCAGACACAGCTATTTCGTGACAACGAAAAAACTGGAGAATTAATTCTTGACAACAACGATTTAGAGCGCGAGCGTGGCATCACCATTATCGCTAAAAATGTTTCCGTTAATTATAAAGGAACAAAAATCAACATCATTGATACTCCTGGTCACGCCGACTTTGGAGGTGAAGTTGAACGTGTTATGAATATGGCAGATGGAGTTATCCTTTTAGTGGATGCTTTTGAAGGTCCAATGCCGCAAACACGATTTGTATTGAGTAAGGCTTTAGAAATGGGTAAAAAAGCAATCTTAGTTATCAATAAAGTTGATAAAGAAAATTGCCGACCTGAAGAAGTGCATGAAAAAGTGTTTGATTTATTCTTCCATTTAGGAGCTACTGAAGGACAATTAGGCTTCCCTACAGTTTACGGTTCTTCAAAGCAAGGTTGGATGGGACACGATTACAAAAACCCTACAACTGATGTCACTGCATTGTTAGATTCAATTATTGAATATTTCCCTGAGCCTCCGATTTATGAAGGAACACCTCAGATGTTAATTACATCTTTAGATTTCTCAACGTATGTTGGACGTATTGCTATTGGCCGTATAAGTCGTGGTTCATTAAAAGAAAACCAACCTGTTAGCTTGGTTAAGCGTGATGGCACAATTAAAAAAATGCGTATAAAAGAAGTTTTTGTTTTTGAGGGACTAGGACGTAGAAAAGCGGAAGAAATTACTTGTGGAGATTTATGTGCTATTACAGGAATTGAAGATTTTGAAATTGGAGATACGATTGCTGATTTTGAAAATCCAGAAGCACTTACCCCTATCTCTGTTGATGAGCCAACAATGTGTATGTTGTTTACTATTAATAATAGTCCTTTCTTCGGAAAAGAAGGTCGTTTTGTAACCTCTCGTCACTTGCGTGATCGTTTATACAAAGAGTTGGAGAAAAACTTAGCAATGCGTATTGTGGAGACTGAATCTCCTGATTCATATTTAGTTTATGGACGCGGTGTACTTCACTTGTCGATTTTGATTGAAACAATGCGCCGTGAAGGATATGAATTACAAGTAGGTCAACCGCAAGTTATCACCAAAGAAATAGACGGACAACGTTACGAGCCAGTAGAAAACTTAACTGTAGATACACCTGATGAAGTTGCAGGAAAAGTAATTGAATTAGTAACTCAGAAAAAAGGTGAATTGAAAATCATGGAACCTAAAGGCGACTTACAACATTTAGAGTTTGAGATCCCTGCACGTGGTTTAATTGGATTACGTAGTAATGTATTAACAGCAACAGCAGGTCGTGCAACAATGGCTCACCGTTTTAAAAGCTATGAACCATGGAAAGGTCCAATTTCTGGTAGAATTTCAGGAGTTTTGTTAGCTAAAGAAAATGGCGTTGCTACACCTTATTCAATTGATAGAATGCAAGACCGTGGATTCTTCTTTATTGATCCAGCTGATAGCGTTTATGCGGGCCAGGTTATTGGACAACATATTCGCCCTGATGATTTATTAATCAATGTTTGTGAGGCTAAAAAGCTTACCAATATGCGTGCATCTGGTAGCGATGATAATGTTAGAATTGCACCAGCTGTAAAATTCTCATTAGAAGAATGTATGGAATATATTGAGAAAGATGAGTATTTAGAGATTACGCCTAAATCATTACGTATGCGTAAGGTTTACCTTGACGAAAACGTAAGAAAACGTATGAGCAGAAAAGAAGAAGCGATTTAATCATTCGTTTTAATGTTATAAAAAAAGGGAGCAATTAAAAATTGCTCCCTTTTGTGTTTATGATACCTAGCATTAATTACCAGATTTTTGCTCTTTCATTATTATCACGATACATCTTATCTCCTTCGTTTACACCAAAGGCTTTGTAGAATTCAGTCATGTTTGAAAGCGTTCCTAAGACACGGAAATTAGCTGGTGAATGCACATCCGTTAGTAAACGTTTACGCAGCATTTCGTCCTTAATATTTTGTTTCCATACTTGAGCAAATGCTAAGAAGAAACGTTGATCACTAGTAAAGCCTTGTATAACTGGCAATGCAATTCCTTCATTTGCCATTTGTAATGCATAGTAGGCAGTACTTAATCCTCCTAAATCAGCAATATTCTCACCAATAGTTAATTCGCCATTAACAAACTCTCCAGGCAATGCTTCGTACTTATTAAAGCAGTTTATTAAAACCTTTGAACGATCTTCAAACTGTGATTTATCTTTTTCACTCCACCAATCTAACATATTACCATTTCCATCATATTTAGAACCCTGATCATCAAAACCATGAGTAATTTCATGTCCGATAACAGCGCCCAATGCTCCATAGTTAGTAGCATCATCAGCACCTGGGTAATAAAAGGGAGGTTGCATAATAGCAGCAGGAAAAACGATTTCATTTAATGTAGGATCATAATACGCATTCACTTGATGAGGTAACATTTGCCATTCTGTTTTATCCACTGGCTTCCCTAATTTCCCTATATTTTCTTTATATGAGAATGCTTCTGCACGTTGTACATTTAATACATAGGCATCATCTTTAATTTCTAATTTTGAATAATCCTTCCACTTGTCGGGGTATCCTAATTTGGTATTAAACTTTGATAGTTTTTCTAATGCTTTTACTTTAGTTTCTTCGCTCATCCAATCCAGTTTTGTAATTCGAATTTTATAGGCAGCAAGAATATTTTTAACCATGCCACTAACTTTCATTTTCAAATCTGCACTAAAATATTTTTGAATGTATAGCTGGCCAACAATTTCACCAATTGAACCATCACATGCTGAAACAGCACGCTTCCAACGAGGACGCATAACTTGAGTACCATTCAAAATTTTACCATTGAAATTAAAACTCTCATTCACAAAATCGCTACTTAATTGCGATGCACTTCCTGAGATGTATTTCCATAGAATATAATTTTTCCAAACAGCAACATCCGTTTGTTCGAATACAGATGTTAACGAAGTAAAATAATCTAACTGATTTATTACAACTATATCTGTTTCCGGAATTCCATTTGACTTCATATATAGTTTCCAATCAATTACAGGATTCATAATTTCTAACTCTTTTATTGACCTAGGATTGTATGTTTTTTCCTCGTCTCGCATTTCAACTCTCGACATCGATATTTTAGCAATTTTCGTCTCTAAGGCCAAAATAGACTCAGCAATTTTTCCAGGCTCATTTAAGCTTAAAAGCGTAAACATATTAGTCATATGTTCAACATAAGATTTACGTATTGAAGAATTTCGTTCATCGTCCTTTAAATAATAATCGCGATCGGGCAATCCTAAACCACTTTGAGTTAAATAAAGAACATTTTTAGAACTGTTTTTCAAATCACGGCTAACATAAAATCCAAAAATATTGTCGACACCTTTTGTTGTCATTTCTGCCATGCAAGGAATTAACTCTTGCTTAGATTGAATTGACATAATACGGCCAATATCACTTTTAATCATCGAAATCCCCTGCTTATCGGCTTTTGCAGAATCTATTGCAAGGTTATAAAAGTCACGTAACTTCTGACGCAATGTTCCTTTTGCAGCCGAATTATCAGTCGCCACTTCTTCAATAACAGTTCTGATTTTTTTATTGTTTTCATCTGCTAAAACATCAAAACTACCCCAACGACTTTGGTCGGAAGGAACAGGATTATTCTTTAACCAAGTGCCACTCGCGAAATGGTAGAAATCATCGTTAGGTTTAACGGATTTATCGATTGCATTATAATCGACTCCTTTTAATTGAGTAGTATCTGACATAAATGCAGCTGATAAAGCTACTCCTAATGCTAAGCCAACTCCGGCAATCATTTTTAATTTATACATAAATAGAAATTTTTACAGCCCCAAAGTAATAAAAGAAATAGTGAACACTCAAATAATCGAATTAAAATAAACGACATTACCTTTAATTTAACAGTTTGCCTACAAATTATAAAAATGCCCATTCAGCATATTTGCATTTTGTGATTTAAAGGTTTTCAATACATTTACGCTTCCAAAACATATTATCAAAATCAATTCATGAAAAAACTACTTACAGTCGGATTTCTCCTGTTGTTTTACATTCAATCATTTGCTCAATTAAATGTCAACCTACGCTCAAATCTACCCTATAGTAATGTATTATCAAATATAGGTGGTTATGTAGATAGCATGGGAAATGAATATGCCCTTGTGGGAACATTTACGGGGCTTTCAATTGTTGATGTTACTAACCCTGCAAATCCTGTAATAAAATTCAATATTAACGGAACCAACTCTGACTGGAGAGAAGTGAAAACATGGCAAAACTATGCTTATGTAACAACTGAGGGCTGTTGTAACGGACTTCAAATTTTAAATCTAGGTTATTTACCAGATTCTGTTCCTACGAAATATTACAAAGGGGATGGAGCAATCAATAATCAAATAAATACTATTCATGCATTGCATATTGAGGATGGGTACTGCTATTTGTTTGGTAGTAATTTATTTAATGGTGCTGCGTTGATTCTTGACCTTGCTAATCCATGGAATCCTACGTATACGGGGCACACGCCAGGTACTTATATGCACGATGGTTATGTTAGAAACAATACGCTATATGGCTGCCATATTTTTGATGGTTATTTTTCTGTGATGGATGTAACAAATAAAACAAGTCCTGTGCTACTGACAACTCAAAATACCCCAAGTTTGGAGACACATAATGCATGGCTTAATGATGCAGGCAATGTTTTGTTTACTACTGATGAAGTGAGTGATTCATACCTGGCAGCTTATGATATATCAGACCTTAATAATATTATTGAATTAGGTAAAATTCAGACAACGCCTGGCTCAGGTTCAATTATTCATAATACACATACTTTAAATGACTATGAAATTGTTAGCTGGTATAAAGACGGAATTGCTATTGTTGATGTTAGTCGCCCAGATAATATGATTATTACAGGGACGTATGATACATACCCTCAAGGATCTGGAAATGGCTATAATGGTTGCTGGGGAGTTTACCCATTTTTACCTTCGGGAAATTTAGTTTGTTCTGATATTGATAACGGACTGTTTGTACTAACGCCTACCTATGTACGAGGATGCTATTTGGAGGGAATAGTTACCGATTCTGTTTCTGGTATGCCATTAAATGGTGTTTCAATTCAGATTTTAAACACATCCATAAGCAAACAAAGTAAATTGAATGGAGAATATAAAACAGGCCTAGCCCAAGCAGGTATTTATGATATTCAGTTTTCTAAAGCTGGATATACTTCAAAAATAATTTCGGGCGTAGCTTTGAACAATGGAATACTTACTAATTTAAATGTACAACTGTTAAGTTTCTCTACAGTAATGGCTACAGGAACGGTAACAAATTCTGTTACTGGTGCACCAATCGCAAACGCAATAGTTCATTTTTCTAACGCTCAGTTTGATCTAACAGCAACTACAAATGCTGCTGGTCAATATAACTCAGCAGGATTTTTTCCAGACACCTATACGATTACTGTGGGTAAGTGGGGTTATCAAACAATTTGCTCAAGTTCACAAGTGGATGCTACTCCATTAAGCTTCGCTTTAACACCAGGTTATTATGATGACTTCTCTTTAGATTTTGGCTGGACAGTAACTGGACCATCACCAAATGCTTGGGAACGATGTGTGCCTATACAAACTAATAACATGAATGCAATTGCTAATCCTGGTTCTGATGTAATTAACGACTGCGGTTCACAATGCTTTGTAACAGATAATGGTGGTGGTGGCGCATGGGATAATGATGTTGATCAAGGTGCAACTATACTCACCTCTCCTATTTTTGATTTATCAAATATTCAAAATGTAGATTTAAGCTATGATCGTTGGTTTTATAATGGAGGAGTTACTAATGGACAGCCTGATGATACGATGAGTATTTATTTAACAAACGGATCAAATACAGTGTTATTGGAAAGAACTTATGCAGGTCAGCCTAATCAGAGTACCTGGTATCATCAATCGTATCAAATTAACAGTTTAATTCCTCTAACATCCACAATGCAATTAACTGTATACATCAGCGACCCAGGTCCAACATTTAACATTGTTGAAGGCGGTCTTGATAAATTCCAGATTCAAACATTAACCGGCTTAGCTACTCAGGAATTATCAAATATAAACATGAACCCTCAGCCCAATCCGTTTAACTACACAACACAATTAAGTATTGTAAACTATGAAGGTGGCAAAAGCATGTTGATGATTTATGATGCACTAGGAAAGCAAATAGAAAAACAAGAATTAATGGGTGTAAATAACAACTTAGTTATTGGACAAAATCTGAAATCAGGAATTTATACTGTACGATTAGTTACAGAGAATGGGACTTCGGCACCAGTTAAACTTGTAAAAGAATAAAAACTAGTTTATAATAAATTTAAAACACCTGGATTAATTGAATCTAGGTGTTTTTTTTATTTACCCTTTCCAGAAAACATACGAGAACAAATTGTTGATATTATTGGCATCCTATCAGAAAAATAAAACAAACAATTAGGGATTGAAAAACATATATCAATAGAGAACAATGACTAACTTAAAATTACTACTCTTACTTTATAAACTTCTTATTGTTGAAACAATAATCCAACACAAAAAATAGTTATTGGTTTTGATTGAATATTTGTATTGTATCGCTTTCAGCAATGAAGAAAAACTATTTTGCAATACTTGGCCTTTGCGCTACCACCATTTTCACGCCTGTTTATGGTCAAAATCCTGCATCTTGTAAACCATCTTCCGTTAAAAAATCGGTGAAGTATTATGAAGAAGCTGAACGAGCTCATCAGTCGCGAGAGTCATTTGTTAAGATAAAAGAACTTTTACTAAAATCAATCGAAGAAGATTCAACTAACGGAAACGCATGGTGGTTATATGGTGATATTGCTCTTCAGTCGCATAAAGATGCTGAGATGGCCTCAGCTTATGAAGCACTGATTCGATTTTGTCCCGATGCCTCTGCCGATGCCTATTATCATTTAGGAGAGCATTATTACAATCAAAAACGATATAAAGAGTGTATCAGAATATTTGAAGAATATTTAAGCTTTGGTAAAGTTCGAGAGGAATATGCGGCTGATGCCGTGCTCAAAAAAGTAAGGGCCAAACTAATGATGAACCCAGTTCCTTTTAATCCAACTGCATTAAAGAGCGTTTCAACAGGAGATCCTGAATACCTCGCTATCATTTCACCTGATAATGATCTTTGTTTTTTCACTCGTAGATTTGATGAAAACCGAAAAGGTGCAGTTACAGTTAGTAATGTAGAAAAGTTCATGATGGCCGAAAAGAAAGATGGTGTTTTTACAAAAGGCGAAGCCCTGCCATTACCATTTAATAAATCATCAAGCGGTAACGAAGGCGGTGCATCAATTAGTGTCGATAATAAATCTTTATTCTTTACTGTAAACAAGGGCGGCAACTTTGATATTTATACTTGCGAAAATATTAACGGTGTATGGTCTGAACCTGAAAGCGTGAGTCCTTTGGTAAATGATGCAAAATACTGGGATAGTCAGCCAAGCATTTCACCAAATGGAAAGACGCTCTATTTCGTTAGCTATCGCGATGCCGTTAATAAGACGAGTGATATTTATAAGACTACGAAATTATTGGGTTCAGGATGGACGGCTCCGACTAAATTACCTAAATCAATTAATACTATAGGGAATGAAAAAACCCCTTTTATGCATCCGGATAATCGAACATTTTATTTTAGTTCTGACAATTTACCAGGAATGGGAGGCTTTGATATATACATGTGTAAATTAAAAAGTGATGGTACCTGGTCTGAACCAATCAATGTTGGATATCCTATAAATACAGAAGCAGACGAAGTTGGTTTTTTTGTAAGTACGGATGGAAAGAAAGGATACTTTGCTTCAAATAGTTTGAAAGGTGTTGGGGGCTATGATATCTATGAATTTGATTTGCCAGAAACTGTTAAACCTGACAAAGTATTATTTCTAAAAGGAGAAGTTGAAGGAGATAAATCGGAATTAGTAAATGCGAGAATTGAATTAAAAAATGTCAAGACCAAAGAAACTGTAGAGGTAAAAGTTGATAGCATAACTGGTAAGTATGCATCCGTTGTTGCATTTGATGACGACTATATTCTAACAGTAAAAAAAGAAGGATTGGCATATAACTCTCAATATTTTTCAAAGAAAGACACAACGCTTAACCAACCCAAAAAAGTAAATGTTGAAGTAAAAAAAATTGAAGTTGGAAAACCATATCAGCTCAATAATATTTTATTCAGTACTAATTCAAGCGAATTGAATCAACAAGACAAAGATATTATTGAGGATTTTTCAGATTATTTGAAAATAAATAAATCGCTTAAAGTATCTATAGAAGGACATACTGATAATGCAGGAAATCCGATTGATAATCAAAAATTATCTGAAGACAGAGCTAACGCAGTTGCAAACTATTTAGGAGAACAGGGCATTGAAAAAAGCAGACTAACTTCAAAAGGATTTGGCGCGACAAAACCAATTTCAGATAACTCATCAGAATCCAGTATGGCTAAAAACAGAAGAACTGAATTTGTAATCTTAGGCAAATAATTAAAACTCGCCGAGCCATCCTTTTAATATTCTTTTCTGATTTTCGGTTAGGCCTTCCGTTAGTTCAATAAAATAATTCACATAGGGATTATTCGTGCATCTCATTATAAACGATTTTATATTTCCTCCGCGCGAAACCATTATTTTAACTTCATCATTAACTTTTACTAATGACATGCTCTCATTCAGATCACCAGTAAAGCGATAATCGTTGATAGCAATTACTTCATCTCCTACATTTAATCCTGCTAACCATGCTGGAGAGTTTCTTTCTACCGAGCTAATTGTATTCTTACCACTTTGCATATTAATCCCTAAATAAACTTTCTCCTCGTCAGCAAAATTATCTTCCAGTGAAAGGCCTATTTCCTGAGTAATTGTATCGAAAGGTATTTGTTGGGTATCGTATACATACTTATTAAAAAAGTTATTCATATTCTGACCTACAATCTGACTAACGGCATCTTTAAACTCTGCGTCCGTAAAGCCACGATTATATCCCAAAAAATAAGTTTGATATAAAACTTGCATAACATCATCCAACGATTTTTTACCGTTGGTTTTAGTACGAATAATCATATCCAAAGAGGCGGCTACTGCTGCTCCTTTCGAATAATAACTTACTGTGCTATTATTTGAATTTTCATTAGGGCGATAATACTTAATCCATGCATCAAAACTAGCTTCATTTAAAGGTTGAATTGCTGCACCTAATTGATTATCGGCATAGGAAAAGGAGTTGGCTATTTTTTGCAAAAACTCTTGTCGGGTATAAAATCCACTTCTAAAAACTATTAAGTCTTCATAGTAAGCCGTAAATCCTTCTGAAACAAAAAGCAGATTGGTGTAATTTTCATTATCATAATCAAATGGACCAAGTGCTTTGGGACGCATACGTTTTACATTCCACAAGTGGAAATATTCGTGTGCTACCAACGTTAAAAAGCTTTTGTAATCATCTCCGGTATATCCATTTTTTTCTGTTTGAAGAGTAGTGGAATTTTTATGTTCTAAACCTCCACCTCCATTGTTCAGATTGTGTATAATAAACAAATAATTTTTACAAGGATGTGGCCCACCAAAAACATTTAAAGATTGTTCGGTAATAACGGCCATATCTTTTTTCAACTGATCTTCATTATAATATGCTTTACCAAACATAGCTACTTCATGCTTTACTCCGCAAGAAGTAAATGAGAAAACATGATGATTCCCAATTTCAAAAGGAGCATCTACAAGGGCATCATAATTATCAGCAACAAAAACATTTTCCCTGTTTTGGTCTTTGTCTAATGCTACAGAAATAGTTTTCCAATTAATAGGCAAGCTAATATTTACAGTAGCCTTTTTAGAAAGATAATCATTTACAAAAACAAATACACTTGTTCCATTTAAATATGCATGTTCTGCATCGATAAAACTTGTACGTACAGAAAGCTCATTTGCATAAACATCATATTCAATATTAACATCTCCCTTATCAGCATTAACTGTCCAGATATTTTTTCTTGTTTTGGTTACAGATAATAATTCACCTGCTGCGTTAAATGCTTTATATGATTCTACATTTTTAGAGAACTCCCTTACTAAGTAGGAACCCGGGGCCCAAACGGGTAAATGAATATCCATCTGACCACCTTTCCAATTTCTAAAACACACTTTCACATGCGCATAATGCGTTTCAGGATGCGGGAAATCGACAGTATATTCTTGAGCAAAAATGTTTGAACTTATAGCCAAACAAGTAAAAACTAATAATGCAAAATTTTTCATTCACCAATATTTTGAGCAAATGTAAATAAATAGTTTAATCCCTAATTAAAAAGAATTAGGACGACGCTTACCATCTTTGAAATAAATGGTACGTAATTTTTTTTGCGTCAAAAGGTATGCTATAAATACAGAACCTATCGTTGTCACAGCTAGCACTGTAAAAATACGGTAGGGATGATCAGGTAAATATCTTTCAGTTATTACCAAAATAGCAATCTGCAGCGGTGCAATCATCATCAAACAACGTCCAAATGTTATATTGCCATCACGCCATGTTTCTTCACTACGAAGAGAAATTTTTGTTTTAAATCCAAAGCCACCATATTCACTAGGACGCTGATTTAGTTTTACACCAACGGTAAAAATAATCATCACGATAAAGGAGCAAAAAAGAAGTAAAAAATTCATGAAAAACTGCTTATTATTTAAATTGCTTTTGTAAATCTTCTAATGTCATAAATTTATAATCTGACGGAATATCAAACATTTTTTTGCCAACCTTTTCTTCTGAAACCTTACTCGCAATCATTGTCATTGACATACCATTCAAATCCGCTGTATACTCTAGTGGCGCGCCTTTCAAATTATCGAAATTGCCTCCCCAGCTACCACCACCAGTAATACCATCTGCACACCAAACAATCATCTTTGTATTCTCATCTATAACCATTGTTGCTTTCTTACAAACAAATCCTGCAATATTCTTGGTTTCATCTGAATAAGTTATTGTTGGAGTTTTTGTTTTTACAGATTGATTATCACGAGGATTCATCGCAATTTTTTTACCCATTACATCCATCAGCATAGTTGTTTCACCTTTTGCAAAGATGGTCACCATTTTCATTCCCATAATACCATCGCTTTCACTCCGGCAATTATTATTAGAAAAATAACATACACTTTCAGTGGGAAGCATAGCCTTTTGAGCTGCTGGCAAATCCAAACTAGGATAGGATATTCGATATTGAATCTTACCTTCTTTTATTTGAGCAAAGATTATAGAACTAAACAACATCAATATGATGCTTATTAAAAAAAACTTGGTTTTCATTTGAATTTTTGTGTTCTGCAAATTTAAATAAGAAAATACTAATTGCGCAAATTATTACATTTGTATTCCTTATTAATTTTCAACATTATGAAAAAGATTTTTACAATATTGCTTCTATTAACATCAACAACACACAACTCCTTTTCACAAAAAGGTTTTCTTCAATTAGATGATATATGGAATAGTAGAAAATTATATGCTCAAACTGTAAGTGGATTCAATTCAATGAACAATGGTGAATATTATTCAAATTCAGTGTATGCACCTAATTTTCAAATTGTGAAATATGCTTTTAAAGATGGAAAAGCATTGGAAACGCTCCTTACTGAAAATGATTTGGTTTATCAGAATGAGAAACTTTCTGTAAGTGATTACCAACTTAGTCCTGATGAAAATCTGATATTAATTTCAACAAATACAGAAGCCATTTATCGTCATTCAAGCAAATCGGATTACTACGTTTTTAATCGAACTTCAAAACAACTTTTAAAAATTACTCAGCAAGACAAAATAATGTATTGTCAATTTTCACCTGACAATAAACAATTGGCTTATGTAAAAGAGAACAATCTATTTGTATATGATTTATCATCAAAAAAAGAATCAGCTATTACATCGGACGGAAAGAAAAATGCAATTATTAATGGAGCTACTGATTGGGTTTACGAAGAAGAATTTAGTATGGATGTTGCCTATGCATGGTCGCCAGATGGAAAGAAAATAGCCTACTATAAATTTGATGAAAGCAATGTTAAAGAGTTTAATTTAACTTATTATGGAGAACTTTATCCAAAGGAAGAAAAATATAAATATCCTAAAGCAGGTGAAGAAAATTCGAAAGTGGAAATTTATGTTTATGATTTAAACACGAATCAAAATAAATTAATCAATACTGGTAAAGAGCGCGAATATATTCCGCGTATAAAATGGACAGAAAATTCAAATATTTTAAGTGTTCAAACATTAAACCGACATCAAAGTCATTTAGAGTTATTATTCTGCAATGTATCAGATAATTCATCGAAAGCTGTTATTAAAGAGGATAATAATTCATTCATTGAAATTACCAACGACTTGACATTTTTAAAGAATGGAAAACAGTTTATCTGGACTTCAACACGTGATGGTTTTAATCATATTTACCTCTACGCTACCGATGGAACATTAATTAAACAAATCACAAAAGGAAATTTTGAAGTTTCCACTTACTATGGATACGATGAAGCAAAAAAAACTTTTTATTATCTATCAACAGAATTAAGTCCTACCGAACGATATGTTTTCGCTATTACTGCCAATGGAAAGAAAATAAATTTAAGTCCTGAAAAAGGTACTCATAGTGCAGCATTCAGCAGTGGATTTGAATATTTTATAGACACCCACTCAGCTTACGGAAAGCCATATACTTGTTCTGTAATTAATAATACAGGTAAAATAATTCGAGTTTTAGAAGATAATCGAAACTTAAAAGCAGCACTACAAGAATTCAAATTAGGGAAAATAAAGGAGTTTACTTTTAAAAATAAAAACGGACTTGATTTTTATGGCTGGATGATTTATCCTCCAGATTTTGATTCAACATTAAAATATCCCGTATTAATAAATGTTTACGGCGGCCCAGGTGTACAAACAGTAACAAACGATTGGGATGGCCCAAATTATTTATGGCATCAAATGCTTGCTCAAAGAGGCTACATCATTGCCAGTATTGAAAATAGAGGCACACCTGGAAGAGGATTAGATTGGGCAAATTGCATCTATAAAGATTTAGGGAAATTAGAAGTCGATGATCAGATCTCTGGATCAAATTACATTAAAGCATTACCGTACGTTGAAAATAGTCGTATGGGTGTTTGGGGATGGAGTTTCGGAGGTTACATGACATCACTTTTAATGACAAAAGTTCATACGCAATTTAAAGCAGGTATTGCTGTAGCACCTGTTACTAACTGGAGATATTATGATAATATTTACACTGAAAGATACTTGCAAACACCGCAGGAAAATGCTGATGGCTATGATAAAAACTCCCCTACTACTTATGCAAAAGATTTAAAAGGGAATTTATTATTGATTCATGGGTCTTCAGATGATAATGTGCATATGCAAAACTCAATGGACTTTATCAATGCATTGGTAAAAAACAACAAACAATTTGATTTGTTTATTTACCCAAATCGAAACCACGGTATTTATGGCGATGGTGCACGATTACATCTTTATACTAAGATGACCAATTTTATCATTAATAATTTATAACAAAAAATCCCCGAGTTCCCTCGGGGATTTTTTAATCATTCGTTTTTCTTAGAAATCAACTCGAACTGAAAAAATAAAGTTTCTTCCAGCTCCATTCATTCCACTTGCAAATACACGATATTGTGTATCCAGCAAATTTTCCATTGCAAAATTCAACTGAATATTTTTCTGAATTTTATAAGATGCACTAAGATTTAATATCATCCATGCAGGCATTCCTTTTTCATTGTTAACCAATATTCGATATCTAAAATAAATCATTTTGCAAATAAATCTAAATTTGCACTAATGAATAAAGCAATCATCTTACTGGGATGCAATTTAGGAAACTGTGAATCTACTTTTGAAACAGTATTAACACTACTGAATAAGACTTGTGGAGAGATTACTAAAATATCCTCTTTATATGAGACAGCGCCGTGGGGAAATCAGGATCAGTCCTTTTTTTTAAATCAGGTATTACAAATTACTACCACACTGAATCCTGAAGAGCTGCATTTTCACACCGAAAAAATCGAAAATGAATTAGGAAGAATACGAAAGGAAATTAACGGGCCAAGAACAATTGATATTGATATCCTATTTTTCAACGATTTACAAGTTATCACCAACACGTTAATTATTCCACATCCTCGATTACATTTGCGAAAATTTACACTAATCCCATTAAACGAAATTATTCCTAATTTCATTCATCCTATTTATCAAAAAACAATCAATCAATTATTATTTGATTGCAAAGACAAATCGGATGTGATAAAAAAAGGGAATTAACACCAATGAAATCCTCACTACCCTATTCATACATTGCTATTGAAGGAAATATTGGCGCGGGCAAAACCTCGTTAGCAAAAATATTTTCTGGAATTTATAATACCGATTTAGTATTAGAGGAGTTTGCAGATAACACCTTCTTGCCTCAGTTTTATGAAAATCCCGAGCGATTCGCTTTCCCGTTAGAAATGTCATTTTTAGCAGAACGATACCAACAGCTAAAAGCAAGGCAAGAATCATCATTAAAAAACAATAAAGTACTGATTTCCGATTATCTTTTTGAAAAGTCAATATTTTTTGCAAATGTCAACTTAAAAGGTAATGAATTAGAGCTGTTTAAGAAATTCTTCGATTTGATTAATAAAAACCTAAGACAGCCAGACCTCATTCTTTACCTCCATAAATCAATTTCTGAATTGCAGAAAAACATAAGCAAAAGAGGCAGGTCTTACGAGCAAAACATTCCATCTGAATATTTAGAAAATATTTCTAGCCAATATCAACAACATTTAAAAGATTACCCAAATATTCCAGTTTTATTCGTAGAAAGCGACGAAATAGATTTTATTGAAGATGCGTCAGATTTGCGATTTCTCTTAGATTTAATCCAAAATCAGAATAAAAAAGGCTTTCAAACAATTAAGAATCAACTTGCCCCTTAAAAAAGTTGTTTATTAAATTAAAGTTGCCAATACTTTTGTATTTATTAAATTACTATAATTGCAAGACTAAACCAAATCATAAAAATAAATGAAAACTAAGCATTTACTACTAGCATTTTGCTTATTCATGACTGGAGCTACTTACGCTCAAACTTCAACAGGCGGAGGATTACCTAACAAAAAAGATTTTAACCGTGTTTCTGTAGGACTAAAGTTAGGGCTAACGCATCTTAGCGGTGACTTATTAAAAGGTCCTCAAAACAATTCAAGAATGATCGATCAACAAAATCTGAACTTAGGATACGGGTTGATGGCTAACTACCAAATAACTCATTCAATTGGCTTGAGAGCGAGTGGTACTATATCTAAGTTTGAAGCTTATGATAACGAATATTTATACAATTCAAAAGGCACTTGGCTTCCTCCAAATCCAGCAAATCCTAATTCCCCATCTACAAATTATCTTTTCCCTGACAAATACGAGAGTTCAATGTATGAAGCAGCTTTAGAAATGACCTATAATTTTGGAAATATTAGTTTCTTGAATAGAAATAAAAACTTCCACATGGTTGCTACATTAGGAGCAGGACTTTTCCATTTTGATGGTAAGGTAACCTTAGATGGTTCAGCTAATGTAATTGCAGGAACTGATACAATTCAGTCAGGCGCTACCTTAAGATCTTCTGGAAGTACTTCTGAATTAATGTTACCATTATCGTTAGGTTTTAAATACAAAATCGGTAAAATTGATATTGGTTTAGCTGCTGAATATCGTAAAACATTTACAGATAATGTTGATGCTACTGCAAAAACATTCTCTGAGTACGATAGTTACTACATGTTAAATGCTATGGTGTCTTACACGCTAGGTAAGAAAACTAAGCCGATGGAATGGGTTAACCCAATGGAAGTTGTTTACAACGACATCTCCGACTTAAAAGAGAAAGTAAATATTCTTTCGGGTGACAAAGATAAAGATGGAGTTTCTGACTTATTTGATAAAGACAATGCTACTCCAGAAGGAACTAAAGTTTATGGTGATGGAACTACCGTAGATTCCGATGGAGATGGTATTGCAGATTCAAAAGATGCTGATCCATTTACTCCTAAAGGTGCTAAGGTAGATGCTAATGGACAAGAAATCGATACAGATGGAGATGGCGTTGCAGATTCAAAAGATCTTGAGCCATCTACTCAAAGTGGTTCCTTGGTTAACTTTCAAGGACTTACAATTGCAAAACCAGGCGAACATGGTAAAGATGGAGTTAATGGATCAAATGGTGCGGGTGCGGGTTATATGCCATCAATATTCTTCGACTTAGGCTCTCCAGCAGTTAAATCTGTTTACAACGACCGAATCTTTACAATTGCTAAGATGATGAAGGCGAACCCTTCTGCTAGCCTTGTAATTACAGGAAACTGTGATGTTATCGGAAGCGACAGTGAGAATCAAAGGTTGGGAGCTCGTCGTGCAGAGAATGTTAAAGAAATTTTAGTTAAGAATTTCGGTATAGATGCATCTAGAGTTTCTACTGAAACAAAAGGCTCTAAAGACCCAGTTGCAGTTAAATTAAATTCGATGAATAGAAGAGTTGACTTCTCTGTAAAATAAAAGATTTAGTCTATAAATAATAAAAAGGGCTGTCTCATTTCTGAGACAGCCCTTTTTATTTCAGTAACAAATTCGATAAATACTTGGCAATCTCAAGAATGTTTATATATTTGTTAAAACTTAAACTCTTTTTTTATGAGCAAAATATCTTTTTTTTATAACAAAGATGAAGTCTGCAAAGTCAGTTTAAAGGCACTAGAACGAAGAGATTTTGTAGTCAATGAATATGATGAAGCCAATGGTATAATTATCGCCTCTTCCAAGAAGCAATTTTTAAAACCTGAAATACAAGTTAAAATAAAGGTTAATCATGTCAACGATAATCAAACATCCATTGACATTAAATCTGAACTAAAAAAAACATGGTTCATTAATAAAGATGTTAAAAATCAAGAAGAGCAAAAATTAATAAACACATTGTACAAGTGTTTTGACTCTATTTAATCGTTATTAAAATTGATTAATCAATCTTGTATAAACTAAATGAATTTTCATTAGACTTGAATACAAACTCAAGATTTGTTGATGAGATATCTTTAGGAAGTGAATAACCAGAAATCGGAAATCCTTTACAAATCTTCCCATTATTATCAACTAAATACAATTGATTAGTATTAGTATCAATAAAAGACACATAATATTCTTCAAAGTCAATCATTACTGATATATCTTTTACAACTACATCGGTTGGAAGTTTATAAGTAAAAAGCCTCGTTCCATCAATTTTAAAACCTATAATACTCTGATTGTCGTAGCCAGCAATAATTAATTTGTTATTTTTTTGTCCTAGGTATACATCTTTAATTGTTTCTGTTTCTGTCTCAAAAAATACAGAAGACAAACCCGAACCTTTAGCTTTCTTCAAAACGCCACCATCTGTTTCCCAAATAAACATAGCTGAAGTATCCTTAGACGCAAATATCCTATTGATTGTAGGCTTTCCAATTGTTTCATCTAGTCTAAATTTTTTGTCTCCTAATGGTGAAATTAAATAACAGAGGCCTGTTGCATCTACAGCTGTTATAAAGCGCTTATTTCCATATACCGAAAGCCAAACTGGCGTCTTAATACTTGAAGCCAATTTTACCGTTTGATAATTCAACAATGGAATTCCAGAAAGCTCATAGCCATATATTGACATGTTTCTGCAACAAACAAAAAACTGCGCTGAAGTATTAAAGTTTAATTGAAAAACTGAAACGCCGGTTGTAGCGGTATCAGGCAATTGAATTGGATAATTCCCAACATTATTACCTATAGAATC
Organism: Bacteroidota bacterium; assembly: GCA_947447155.1. Taxonomy (GTDB): domain Bacteria; phylum Bacteroidota; class Bacteroidia; order AKYH767-A; family OLB10; genus CAINEC01. The sequence goes on from CANFIN010000011.1 coordinate 44,573, forward strand.
TAAAAGATAAATCTTATTAAGAGAATTAAACAAATATTGTACACTGCCATTGTTATAGAAATCAACACCTTTTATTTCGCCTTTTATTTCACTATCAATTGCCTTTTTCCATTTCATTATTCCATCGCGTCCAACAGCTATTAAATCTAAATTAGCATCTTGAACGAATAACATATCATGATCTGGCTTAGGGATAAAAGGTCCCGCAATAATTGTAGTGTCGCATCTATAATCCCAGATTGCATGTGGCCCTTGTGATACCTTGTTGTAATAGCTTAAACATCCAGTAGTATTAAAGACACCGTTAGAGGATGCAATATTCAATGCCAATCCATTCCACCCTTTTACTTTATTACCGTACTGTGTAAGCCAATCGAGCCAACCTGGGGCAGCAATCGATTTAAATATTTTTTCAGATTGAGGAAAGCTTGCATAAAAATAAAGATTCCCAAATGGATGGACCTGATTGGTAATTGTTTTGAAGCGTTGTTGATCTATTAAAAGATTTTTACTCTGATTATCATTAATAAATCCACGGAGTGAAGAAACTTGATTGGAAGCAATAAAATAACCATTGATTATGCAATAATAACATCCGGATAGTTTGCTAAAAAGAGGACCTAATACAGAAGGAATCAAATCCGATTTTTTTAATTTTCGTATTGATATTCCATTATGAATTTCTTCCAGTGGTCTGGCGCTATTGCTTTTCTCAGAGATTGCCAACATATTCTTTTGACAAAGAGAAATATTATTAACTGCAACCGCTGCGAAGTAATTGTTATTATCTGTTTCGGATATTGGCTCCGTTACAATTAAGGAAATCTCATTACCCATCCAATCTTGAAAATACTCTTTATTATTAGATACTGTAGCTCCATTATTCTCCTTCATGTAGACAGAAAAATCGTCGAGCCAAGCTGAAGGACTACTTATCCCCCACGCAACTACTGCTGCAGTTCTCGATGGCAATATTTTGAATACATTAAGTGGGACACTTTTCTGATCCTTAAATAATGAAAGAAATTGATTCGCACCATCAACAATCGTTGTCCCTTGAAATGTTATACAATCAGACTTAATATTCAACTTAGCGATAGACCATTCTCCTACTCGTTGTAATGGCTCCAATTTTATACCAGACAAAGTGTTTAACTGAGTCATTACCCATTTATGAAAACCATTATAATGAATACCTATCACGAGGTTCTTTCTATTGGTATCAACAAAACCCATTAACTTAACAGCAGGGGAAGTACTCTTAATATATTTTTGCTGTCTGATAGCATCCTCCACTAAATAAGGAGTAAAGCTTCCAATAAAAACTCCTTTGGAAACTGACCATGTAAATATCCGATTACTATCTAGTCTTACCTCTCTAATTTCAGTTCCATTGTAATTTCGTGTTTCCTTCTTTACTTTAAGACCTAGCAATCCCATTACTAACTGATCAGCTTCGCCATCAGGGTTTGCATTGTTTAATCTCAAATAATAAATCTGACTGAAGGTATTGGGGCCTGTTACATGGCCAGAAACAACCAATGGGTATGTTTTGAATACTGCTCGTAACGATTTATTCTTTACAACGGCAGAGTCTAATGATATTAAAGACCGATACCAATCATCAAGTACTTCAATAGAATCATGGTTATTAAAAAAACCTGTATGTGCTAATCTGTTTAAGTCGCCAGTTGTTGGATCAACTGATATTACCCAAGCAACATCTGCAGGTATGGCTTCATAAAGACTGGTTGATTCATTTCTGTAATACTGATAATAAATAAATATGCCCGCAACAGCTACAAGTATTATTACTGAAATTATTGACGAGAGAAGTACTTTCTTCATTTATCAGGATGGTTAGTCAAAAGTACCCTCTATTCTAGCTATGACTAACTACCCGTCTATCCACTTATTTACAACACAATGTTAATATGTGCTAATATATTTCACTGATATATTTTTAAATTTATAAAATATTAAAAACTTCTTTTTCATTCTTAACTATTGGCATTAATTTATATATTATAACTTAACCCAATAACAATTCGCACGGTCGACTGCTGACTGTTTAAAGATTTTGGCTCATCTACTGGTAATAACAATTGAGAATCTAATGCGATGCTTTTATAAATAAATTGTAGTCCTGCACCCATCATCATCAATTGCATAGATGTTCCATTTTGTAAGGCATCGCCTATTCTAACCCCTTTCGTTTTTTCAAATGTATTTATCACAGAAGGCACAACTAATAATTGATTGCTAACATTCCATTTATAAAACAACATCGAAGATACATTTACAACAGAGGCCAGTCGTTCATTAAATGAATTCGTAGAATTGCATCTAAAATTAGTAGAGACGGAACAACCAAGCTTCTTATAGCCTACAGCATAATTGGCCATAAAGTTATAATCGAGTGACCCTGTGCTAGGTTGGTTATAAAATGCTGCACGCTGTCCATTGCTTAAAGTAAAATCATTTCTACCTGTAGGAAGTTTGATTCCAGCTCCTAATAGTAATCGGTTTTTAAATTGACGATCGCAATTGTCTGAAACAACATGATGCAACACATTAAATGATATATCACCAATGCCCTGCACCGCATTTCTTTGAATTCCTTCAACCTCTATATTTTGCAAATAAGGTACATTTATATCTAACTCCCATTTGGGCTTGAAAAACCAACGACCACGGAGTTCAATAGCTCGAAACACCTCGTAACTAGAAACCTTTTCTGCTGTAGAAGAATGCTCTGTTTTAAACAGACTGCCCTCAGGAAACCATTTATTACTTCCTACAAAGAATTCGTTTTTAAATGCTCTATAGCGCGAATTAATGCTTATTGAATTTTTACTTTCATAAGGTAAAACACCAGTATAGCATCCGCAAACATCACAAGCGTGGGAGACAAAACTTAGACATACAATGCCTAAAATCAAAATATATTTTTTCATTTTTTACTTTTCGCTAAATCGTTTATCACTTAGAAAAGTAGGATCTGTAAGGGTATTTAAAAAAAGTAATAATTGTTGTTTTTCAGCATCTGTAATCGACATATTACCTCCTGACAGTAATAGATCAATTGTACTGCTTTGTACAATTCCAGCTCTATAATGATCAATCACTTTGCTCAACGAATTCAGTCGCCCATCATGCATATACGGATAGGAAACCGCAACATTTCGTAAAGAAGGGACTTTAAACTTTCCTGAATCGCTTGGCTGCAGTGTTATTCTTGCACGGCCAGGATCTGCGAAGTGTACATCTAACCCATTGTTACGATAAGTAAGGTCAGTCATTAATGGTTCTTTATGACAGCTCACACATTTTGCTTTAAACAATGTATATCCACTTTGTTCATCAGCAGTAAATGTAGCCGTTCCAGCCTTAACCTGATCGTATTTAGAATTTGCAGATATCAAACAAGACATAAACTGAGCTAAGGCCCTTGTCATAGCTTGTGTTGTAATAGAATCGCTACCAAAAGCCTTTTTAAACATTGTAGGATAATAATATGACCTATTCAGTTTAATTAGAACATTGGCCAAACTCTCATCCATCTCTACCGGGTTTGTAATTGGAGCAATGGGCTGCATATCGATATGAGACGAACCACCATCCCAAAAGAAACTGGAATGCCAAGCAAGATTAAATAAAGGTGGTGCGTTTCGCGTCCCTTCCAAATCATTAATGCCATGACTAAGCTTATGATCTAAATGTGCAAAAGCTGCAAATTGTTGATGACAACTGCCACATG
>CANFIN010000012.1 GCA_947447155.1 Bacteroidota bacterium
CGGCGCATTGGATAGAATGACAGAAATTAAAGAGTAAATAAATACTGCACCCGTAGTTTGCTTCGGCGAAAGCTCAGCACGGCGCATTGGATAGAATGACAGAAATTAAAGAATAAATAAATACTGCACCCGTAGTTCAATTGGATAGAATGACAGATTCCGGTTCTGTTGGTTGTGGGTTCGAATCCCGCCGGGTGCACCAGTAAGCAAAAAATCAAAAAGGCGAAGCCGAGAAATAAAACTTTTGCGAATTATGCTCGCATAAATGAATATAAAGATTTGTTTCACGCAGACTGAAAGTATGTTTTTGATTTTTTATTTCCCACTTGGCTAGGTGGGTAGAACGTAGATAACCCCGCCGGGTGCACCAGTAAGCAAAAAATCAAAAAGCCAAGCTGTAAAAAAATGATCGTACGAACAAAGCTTGGCTGTATGAGCTAAGAACTTTTTTCGCTCAACCTGAAAGGTTGTTTTGATTTTTTATTTCTTAATCAAATAAGATTCGATCCATATTGAGTCGGATTCTGGAGCATATTTTTTATAATTGGCTGTGTTCTTAAATCTCCTCATTGCTTCTGAAGTGTCTTGTTGCATCATTTTGATTGATTCAACACTTACGACTGTGTAATCCTCAATAGTTTTAGAATAGTGAATTACAAATTCATATTTCGGAGACCTACATGAAATAAAAACAAAACAAAAGATAACTAAAATCACTTTCCTCATAAGACCTTCAAGAAATTAAACTTTATTAAAAATAAAATAATTTAATTTTAAGATTGAAATTTATTTTCTATAAATCGAACCTTTACCAATGTAGGGGGATTAAATTTATATACCACAAAAACCGATTTTCTGGTTCGATTAAATATAAACCATTTCGATTTGCTTGGCTGCAATTGAATTATAAACGGTAGATTTTACCTATCAAAAACTACATCAACCCATCATCCTTCCCCTTCTCCTCCTTCCACATTTCAGCAGCTATTGTTAGCTCGTTGTACCACTCTTCGCCGTACTTGCGTGTAAGCGATTCTTTCAAAAATTGGTATACCGGAACTTTTAAACTCTTACCTAACTTACATGCTGGTGCACATACATCCCAACGGTCGTAGTTCAAAGCATCGTAGTTTTTAAGTTTTTTAATGCGCACTGGATACAAATGACAAGAGATGGGTTTCTTCCAAGGGATTTGTCCATCGTAATAAGCCTTCTCAAAAGAACACTTCGCAATGCCATTTTCAAAAATAGTGAAGGCACATTCTTCGTTTCCGTTTATCAATGGAGTTACCCAATCGCCTTCATCGTCCTTCACATATAAGCCCTGTTCATCTAAACTTTTTAACGCACGCTTTTGTAATAATGGCTTTACAATGGGATAGTATTTCTCAATCTCTTTTAACTCCGATTTATCTAAGGGCGCACCATAGTCGCCAGCAATACAGCACTCGCCCTTGCATTTGTTTAAATCGCATACAAAATGTTCTTCTAAGAGCTCCGTAGAGATTAATGTTTTGCCTATTTCAATCATAGTTGTAAAATTAGATAATCCTACAGTATTTTCGTGTTACGATCAATAAAATCTATCTTTGCAAAAAATATTTTTTATGTTGAAAGCTAAAACAGCCGCTGAAAGTCTTGCAATTCATACTGAAATTGTATTGCCCAACGACACTAACACTCTAGGAAATCTAATGGGAGGTCGTTTGTTGCATTGGCTCGATATTACCGCTGCAATTTCAGCACATCGTCATTGTAACAGAGTAGTAGTGACTGCATCTGTAAACAATGTTTCTTTTAACCAACCAATTAAACTAGGCGATATTGTTACGCTTCAAGCGAAAGTTTCCCGCTCTTTTAATTCTTCGATGGAAGTTTTTATTGATGTGTGGGTAGAAGATAATATGAATAGTAAGAAAATTAAATGCAACGAAGCCATTTACACTTTTGTAGCAGTTGATCAAATCGGGCGACCAATTCATGTGCCTGAATTATTACCAGAAAGTGATGAAGAAAAACAACGTTTTGCAGGAGCATTACGCAGACGACAATTATCACTGATTCTTTCAGGGAAAATGAAACCGGAAGAAGCGAACGAGCTTAGAGCTTTATTTATTTAAAAAGCGGTTAGCCGCCACCGTTATTTCAGAAACATCAATTTTATTCATGCAATCGAAGTGGCCCTTCGGACATTTTGCAAATCCTATTTTTGAACACGGACGACAATTGACATTCTTTGCTTCAACAATTATACTGTTGGAATAATTTTCAGGCATGTAAGGAGTCATACCAAAAGCAGGTACTGTATTTCCCCAGACAGAAATAATATTTCTATTAAAAGCAGATGCGATATGCATCATGCCTGTATCATTACTAATAACCATTTTTGCTTGTGATACGATAGCAGACGATTGCAACAAGCTGTACTTTCCGCAAGCGTTATAAACAATATCGCCACAAGCACTTTCAATTTCAGAAGCAACAACAGCATCGTTTTTATCTCCTACGATTACCACAGGAAAATTTAATTCCTTGATAACTTCTATCCACTTATTAGTAGGAAATCTTTTAGTTGCATGATTAGCTCCAATCACAGCCACCCAATAACCAGCGTGAAAAGTAGCAGGCAATAGTTTATCGTTAGATTGTACAGCATCATCTAAATAAAAATTTAATCCTTCTCCATCATTCTGTACACCTAAATGCTCAACTGTTTTTAAATATCGATTCACAATATGCGTTGCGGGCAATCGATTCATTTTTAAGTTAACTAGCAACCACTTTTCGTAATTCAATTTGTTAAACGTAGATGATTTTACTTTCAAAGCTTGTTTGATTCTCCACGTACGTAAATTGGCGTGTAAGTCGATGATCTCATCAAACTTCTCCGCTTTTAACTGTGGAATAACATCTTTCAACGAACCATCCGTTGTCCATACTTTATCTATAAACGGATTATTGATTACTATACTTTTAAAAGATTGCTTGGTTAAAAAGTGTACTTCAGCCCCAGGTACTTGCTGTTTAAGCATTCGCAATACAGGAGAGGTCAGAACAATATCTCCGATAGAACTAAAACGAATGACTAAAAATTTTGACAAGGCTTTATATTTTAAACAAAGATAATTTTTATCTCTTAAAATCAGCTTTTCGGTAGTTAAGGAAAATGCAGTAAATTTACCTCATGCAATTAGTGGATACCCATTTACATTTATACGCTGAGGATTTTCATGACGACAGAAAGCAGGTGATTGATGCAGCCATTCAAAATGGTGTTACCAAAATGTTCTTACCGAATATCGATAGTAGTACAATTCATTCGATGATGCAGCTTTGTCACGATTATAGTGAGAATTGTTTCCCGATGATGGGATTACACCCTTGTTACGTAAACGATACCTACGAGATAGAATTGAAACAGGTAGAAGCTGAATTAAAGTCGGGGAAGTATTTTGGTGTTGGAGAAATTGGAATGGATAAGCACTGGGACTTAACGCATATTGAAGAACAAACAAAAGCACTTACCAAACAATTAATATGGGCCTACGAAATGCAATTACCTGTTGCATTGCATACCCGCAATTGCACAAGTGATGTGATCGAGTTAATCCAAAAATTAAATATCAAAGGATTAAAAGGCATCTTTCATTGCTTTGGAGGAACGCTGGATGAAGCGAAGCAGATTGTAGATATGGGAATGTTGTTAGGCATTGGCGGTGTTGTTACTTTCAAAAACAGCGGACTCGATGAAGTGATACGTCATATTGATCTAAAGCATATTGTTTTGGAAACCGATGGACCTTATTTGGCTCCTGCTCCCTTTCGAGGAAAAAGAAATCAGCCCGCTTATTTAATTCACATTGCAGAAAAAGTAGCCGACCTCAAACAATGCAGCTTAGAAGATATTGCAACTACTACTACCGCTAATGCAGTAACCCTATTTGAATTATGAAAAAAATATTAGTGATATACACTGGTGGCACCATTGGAATGATAAAAGACAGTTCTAATTCGCTAAAGCCTGTGAACTTTGGAAAAATTACAGAACGCGTTCCTGAATTAAAACATATTAAGTGTTCTATTTCACATTATACCTTTAAAAAACTTATTGATAGCAGTAACGTTACTCCTGAATTTTATATCGAGCTAGCAGAAACGATAGAAAATAATTATAAGTCGTATGACGGCTTTATCATTTTACATGGTACCGATACGATGGCTTACTCAGCATCGGCATTAAGTTTCATGTTGGAGAATTTAAGCAAGCCTGTCATCTTAACCGGATCGCAACTACCGCTTGGGGCTATCCGAACAGATGCCAAACACAATTTAATAACAGCAGTAGAAATTGCTGCTAGCGATGTCGTTATTCCAGAAGTATGCATTTATTTTAATGATCAACTTTTCAGAGGAAATAGAGCTGAAAAATTTTCAAGTTCACAGTTTGATGCATTTCAATCATTGAATTATCCAACGCTGGTAGAAGCAGGGACAAGCTTGCAGTACAATCATAAATTCATCAGTAAAAAATCAAGCAAGAAATTAATTGTACATAAAAAGTTAAATCCGAATATTGGACTCGTAAGAATTTTCCCAGGCATAACAGGCAATTGGCTTGAACATATTTTTAGTGTTGACGGATTAAAAGCGGTCGTTTTAGAAACCTACGGAAGTGGTAATGCTCCAACTGCAGAACCTTTTTTAAAAACATTAAAATCGGCCATTAATAAAGACATTATTATTTTAAATGTTTCTCAATGCGCTGGCGGGAAAGTAGAGCAAGGCAAGTACGAAACAAGCAAGAAATTAAAAGCAATGGGTGTGATTAGCGGAAGTGATATCACTACGGAAGCTGCACTAACGAAACTAATGCACCTCTTTGGAAGATATCCGAATCAGAAAAAGAAAATTGAAGCGGAGCTTGTTAAGGATTTAAGAGGAGAAATGAGTAAAAACTAAATTCGTTGCTTGCGCGTTTTTATCGTTATGAAAATTAGAATTCATCAATTTATTGTTTTACTTTTATTAAGTACGCTTTTCATCAGTTCTTGCAAACTCCATAGCGAATTACCAACTATAATTGCTGAAGAGATTCCTGTTCCGATACTAGAATCATCGTCTATACAAATTCCGGTTGAAGTAAATCTTCAACCAATCATCAACTTTGCGAATTCAAAAACAGACAAAATAATTCGTAATCCTGATTATCCTAATTTTTCTTCGTTTGAAGGTGTAGAAGGACCAAGAGCAAGTTATGATGTTTTAATTGGGACATTAACTGGTTCTATGCAAGGTAATATTTTCAATGTTGGAACAACAGCTGCTTATGGAATAGCTGGCGACTATTGTTCAGAAATCGTTTGGGGAAAATGTATTCATCCGCGTATTCCTTTTTCTTGTGGTACAAATGGAGAGGAAAAAAGAAAAGTAAAAATAGGATTCTCAACAAAGGTGGAAATTACATCCTCCTACGGATTAAAAACGCAGACTGTTGTTTCGGAAGTAACACCGATTGATCCTTGCAAAATGACTTTTTTAAAAATTGATATGACGAATAAAATCATGGAAGCTATTCGTCCACCATTAAACGACTGTGCAAAGTTTATTGATGAGCAATCAAAAGGTACAAGTTTTAAATCGATTGCAAAAGACGCATGGAAAGAACTATGGACTCCCATTGAAATTGAAAGATATGGATATTTATGTATCAATCCGAATGAGATCAGTGTTAGTCAGCTGAATGGTACAGGACAAATATTGAAATTTAATATCGGATTAAAAGCGAATCCGAAGTTTACACTTACTAAAGATTCATCATTAAAAACTCCAGCATTACCCGCTTTAAAAACAAATGCTAAAAGCAATTCGGAGTTTGTTTTCAATATGCCCATTATCAGCAGTTATTCAGAACTAACGAATACACTATCAAAAAATCTAAATGAAAAAACTTTTCAATCAGAAGATGGTAAGCAAGCTATATTGATACATCAGATTAATATTTCTGGAAAAGGAAACTCAACCATTTTGTTAGAGATGAACTGCGATTTAAAAATGGGTATTAAGAAATTTAAAAATGCTACGCTCTATTTTACGATGAAACCAATTTACGATAGCAATACACAAACTCTTGAATTGCGAAATGTAAAGTTAGAATCGGATAAGAAACATATATTGCTACAAGCGGGTACAGAGCTTTTTCAAAAAACGATTGCACAAAAAATTCAACAGTTTGGCAAAACCGATTTTAAACCGATTTTAGAATCAAATAAAAAATCGATCTCTGCACAATTACATAAACAGTTAGCGAATAACGCACAATTAAACGGGCAAGTCAACCAGTTAAAATTACTTGGTGTTTATCCAACAGAAAATAATTTAATTATCCATACGCAAGCGATTGGCAATTTAAATTTGAAAATGAGTGATTATAGTTTTTAGAGAAAAGTTCTTATTGAACAACAAATAAATTTTATATCCCCAAATCAAATTCAGCTATTTTTGTTTTCAATAGATGTTTTCAATAGTGAATCCACAGATAAATCTTCATCAATAAGAGGCCAATGGATTCCATATCCAGAGGGAGAAATTTTAAAGAATTGTCGTTGTAAATCTGTAGCAGAATTTAATTTTTCTGAAACCTTTTCAAGATTAATCTCAATTAATTTTCCGTCAATTGATAAAATCATTGTATTCTGATTGAATTTAATTTCTTTAATTATGTGTGTTGCAATCATAAAAAGTTTATTTAAAATATTTATTCCACGATTCTACTAACAGGTCAAAATGCTGGTAAATTATTTTCTTTACCTCTCTCGTTGCAGCTGGAGTCATATTAAATCCAAAAGCCTCTTTTATTTCAATCTCTTCCACTAACAACCAATACTTACATTCCATATCACCCTTTTCGGCATGTATGTGTATTGGCTCTGAACCTTCATTAGAGTAAAAGAAAAATCTCCACCCCAAAATAACAAGTACTGTAGGCATATTATCAAAGATATGAAATTTGAATTTGTAAATCAAGTGGTCATTGGCTGTGTATGAATATTATCAATTGAAATTATTGATTAGCTTCTTTGTCGCACATCTCGCAAGGGGGAGATGCTTAATTCAATTGCAGTGCTTCGCACTATTTATTTTCCCCTGATCAGCATTTACAAGTAAACTTGTATGCTTCTCATGAAATTAAATAAACCTTGCATGATAACGAGATTTGCTACGCACATCTCGCAAGGGGGAGATGATTAATTCAATTACAGTGCTTCGCACTATTTATTTTCCCCTGATCAGCATTTGCAAGTAAACTTGTATGCTTCTCATGACATTAAATGAACTTTGTAGGATAACGAGATTTGCTACGCACATCTCGCAAGGGGGAGATGCTTCAAATAAGCATAACATCCGCTTCGCGTCTTTCTTTTTTTATTCCATAAATCGCTCAAATAAATTTGGCTCATTAAGTCATAAAAAAAACAGTAAACTAGTTATGCTTATTTAGCGGAGACGGCGAGATTCGAACTCGCGATACCCTTTTGGGGTATACACACTTTCCAGGCGTGCTCCTTCAACCACTCGGACACGTCTCCGTATTTTGGAGTGCCAAAAGTACGAATTAATAAGTGATTAAATAGTCATGATTGTACAAATACAATTCAGGTATTTTATACTTTTGGTCTCCTCAGTTATCTACCCGAATGAAAACAATTTTAATTTGTCTTGTAGTAGTATTATCAAGTTTTGCATCCAATGCTGCCGCTCCATCTGACTCTACAAGAAAGCATATTCCATATAAAGAATGGGAAACGCAATATCATTTAAAAAATGAAATTACTTTAAACTATGAACGACCAAGGGCGTTTGATTTTGTTACTAAAGTTCCAAAGGATATGTGGGGTTATTGTAAATATTCATTCAATAAAAAAAGCATTCCTGGGATATTAGCTATTGCACTTACCTCTGCCATTTTAATAAATAACGATCAAGCAATCACAGATGGTACTCAACAATTTTGCGACAATATACATCTTACCAGAAACAGTTCATACAACAATGTGTTTGCTCCTAAACTTCAAGGTCAACATGTAAATATTATAAGCATTCCTCAGAATTTAAACACTGCTTTGTATACTCTCGGTCAGGGCTATCCGGCATTGCTTCTTGGAGGAGGAATTTTTTATTATGGTATTCGTAATCATGACATTCGTGCGGTAAGCACAGCTTCTCAATTAACTGAATCGTTTATTGCAATGGGTATCGCTACGCAAGTTGTTAAAAGAATAACAGGGCGAGAAACACCTATTCGTTCAACGCAAGCAGGGGGAAAGTGGTCACCCTTTCATCCATTTATGGATTATCAAAAAAACACACCTAAATATGACGCCTTTCCTTCAGGGCATTTAGCAACTATAATTTGTGCAGTAACTGTTTTAGCAGAAAATTATCCTGAGAAAAAATGGATCAAACCTGTTGGCTATACACTTGGTGCTTTAGTTGCATTTTCTATGCTCAACAATGGTGTTCATTGGGCAGGTGATTATCCACTTGCGTTTGGAATTGGTTATGGATTTGGGAAAGTAGTTGCTGCTACATCAAGAAAATTAGAAGGTAAGAAAACGAGAAAGTCGTTTATATTTTCACACTAATTTAAATTAACTTTTTCAGATAATATTTTATCAAATTTTATCAATAAGTCAGGGTCATTTTTAATTCCTTTTTCAATTGCCCACAAGACTAAATCAAGTGAAGTTTGACAACCAATAATTTTATATATCTCAGAGCGATGAACACTGGTAGTACGATCTGATAAATGCAAAATTTCGGCAATGCTCTTATTCTTAAAACCATGAGCCATTAAAAAGACAATCTCGATATAGTTTTTATGATAGTGCAGTTTTTGATAAACTTCATCCGCTTTCATCGACTTAAACATTTTAATACGGGAATGGACCAACTCACTATTTTGACGTGAATAGTATCGTTCACCGTTGAGCACTTTATTGATTGCACGGGCTAATTCCATTTGATTAACTGACTTATCCAAATAGCCATCAACACCCATATTATAAGTTGTTAAAATGTAGTCCTCTTCCTTAAAATGCGTTAATACAATTATTCGAACATCTGGATAATGTTGCTTGATGCCTTTTATTAATTCAATTCCATTTTGAGGTTGTAAATCAATTTCAGTGACAACAATATCAATTTTTAATTTCGATAATTTTTCGCAAGCCTCTATAAAAGTTGTTGCGTGATGCAATTCTACTCTTTGCCAAATATCCATAATAGCTGATGATGCACCTCGTCTATAAAAAGGGTGTGTATCGACTAATAAAATTGCAAAGGAAGAATTTTCAATCATTAATGCAATTTACAATTTGTTTTATGAAAATAAAAATATATTGTAAAATTGGAATGCCTTAAGTTAGATAATTTTAAACACCTTTAATTATTTAGTTTTCATAGGCAAAATAGCCCGATTATATTATAACAAATTGTTAATAACGAAAAATAATAATTAACTAAAACAAAAAGGCCCGGAATATCCGAGCCTTTAACCATATTTCTAACTTCGATTATGCGCCTATCAAAGCACCGTACGCAGCAGCATCTAATAGTTCGTTTAAATGCGAAGGGTCTGAAATTTTTATCTTCACCATCCATCCTTCACCATAAGGATCTGAATTTACCAACTCTGGATTTCCTTCTAGCGCATCATTTAATTCAAGTACCTCACCAGTAACAGGCATGAACAAATCAGAAACTGTTTTAACGGCCTCTACAGTTCCGAATACAGCTTCTTTATCCACAGTTTCTCCTATTGTTTCAATTTCAACGTAAACGATATCACCTAATTCGCTTTGTGCAAAATCGGTAATTCCAATAACAGCGATATCGCCATCAACACGAACCCATTCGTGATCTTTTGTGTACTTTAATTCTGAAGGAATATTCATAATGGTTTAATTTTTTACAAATTTAATTTTTATTGTGATAATGAGAATCTGATTTCAATTCCTGTATTAATATTTGATGTAGGATAAGATGTCGATATAACAGGAGTATTTATAGTTTGTTCATAGAAGAAACGCATATTTAACTTATCGCTAATCGCATAATCTGCAGCCGCTTTAATTGAATAAACATTTAATCCAGCTGTTGGTTGATTAACACCTTCCAGTAATCGTCTGATAATTGTTACATTCTTACGAGCACTAAAATCAGCAGTTAAATTTAATCCATTACCCGATACTTTCTTAGAAAGATTAAATGGTAACTTAAACTTAGTCAATCGGTAGCCAAACCCAAGTGTTATTTCTTTTCCTTTTACTTCAGTAATCTGAACGCCAGCATACGTTAACGATACATTTCTGTCACGTTTAAATTCTGCTCTTGTTTGAATATTGTTTTTCCATGTTACATCAACCCCTAAGAATGGCGCAAATTGCTCGACCATAGAAATTTGTCCGAATTCTCTTGAAGGGATAAAGTTACCGCCGATATCTTTAGCTGATGGATATTTACTATCCACATAATTCAAATTACGATTATAGCTATTAACATTAAATGTAGAGCGATAACTATGTGATAAACTTACATTATTAAATACTTTTTTAAATAACGGAAGCTTGCTCAATCCATCATAAGTAACTCTCCAGTTTGGCAATGGTATTTTTGAAAAAGGGCTCAACTTAACGTCATTAGCTGATTTACCTGTATAAGCAGAAATAAAGGCCAGCGTCAATACTTCTTGTTGCGTACCACTATATCCATCATTGTATATAATTCCGAAGGTATCTGGCGCTGCAAAGCCCACAGAGTTCGGATTAGTTGCAGCTAAGCGCTCCGAAATAATTTTGCGATTGATTGAAAACTGTTCGAACACAGCATTTGAATAAGTGGTAGGGTCATCTTTAGCAAATGCAGTATTTATGGAGATTGTAGAAATACTAAAGTTCCCTGTCTCAGTTACGCTTTGCGAATCAAATCGAGAACCATTCCAACGGAAATATTCTGAATTGTTGCGTGTATACTGACGCGTTGCATTTAATTCAATCTTTAAACCATTAAATGGTTCAATAGAACTCCTTGCAGAAAAGTTTTCATTATAATTTCTTGCAAATGCATTATTCAAACTTGTATCGGCAGTTATCCATTTTCCATTTACAGCCTGAGGACGAATATCTTGTTGTGATCCAAATGCAAAGCCAAATCCCGGTGAATTATGATCGAGATCCTGACCTAACAATTGTGAATAATTAACATACCCCGGTAATACAGTACCGTTAGTTTCACTGTATGTAAATCCAACAGATTTTACACCCATTATCATACGACCTAAGAATCTAACGCCATCAGGAATTGCATTGGGCGCTTTAACCTTAGGTGCTTTCATTCCCGGTATTGAATCCTTTGGATTTTTAGGTGGCTCCGTTTTTACTGCTGGCTTTTTAGGTGGTTTAGGTGAATTGATTTTCTTTAAGAATGGAACTTTATTGTACAAAGTAGTTAAGACGAAATTTCCATTTACCTGTTTTGTATTTGAGTTTTGTATTGTATTACCCGTTCGCGAATCAATACCAAAGGCCCCTGTTGTTGTATTTTGAATAAACTGACCAGATTGCCAATTATAGTTAAATCCATACTTAACATTTAATGAAACCCAATCGGTAAGAGGAAACTTATTTAATGGCACTTGATAGGAAACATTTCCAGCTTGCGTATATTGTTTATTTCTGCCAAGCAAATAATTCTTTCCAAATATATTACTCTTAATAGAATCTTTATCCTGTTGCGTATCAATTCTACCTTCTGGTTCATCAATTACGCCATAATTATTTGCATTAAAATCAAATTTAATTGATTTAGTAATATCATATTTAAAATCATAAACACGACGAGTATCAAAATTCTTATTAAAGAAGGTGTCCCTCACGATATCTGCATACCCAGTATTATTACGATATAACTTTTCTCCGTAAACGCGTTGTGCATCCATTCTAAAATTCATGCTTGTTGGAACAAGATTAATATTCAAATCTTTTACAAGTTTTAAATATTTTGAATTCAGGAATGTAGCTTTTGCAAATGGACTTATATACTTTGGAGTTGTATTAAAATTATATCCAATTGCTCCTCTATGCGTTTTTATTATATCATATTCAATAGTAATATCGCGATGCATAACTTCATCATAGCCGTACGTCAAGTTGAAGTTTTCGATGTCATACACTTTTGCCTTTGCAGTTCCGCTTCTATTCTTTTTTACGTTAGTAAAGTTTATTCCTTTAGTTCTAGTATAATCTTGTGAGCGTTTTTTAAATTCTTTTTTATCAGCAGTTGTTTGATTATTTTTTAAAGCATCTGCAAATGGCACATCTTGATCCAATGGATCGTATTGAGGGTTATTTACTACCGTACCGTAGTTCACATATAGCGGAATATCTAAATTTGCTTTCTCAGGCAAGAATTTACCTAAATATAAGGTAGATGTTGCATTGAAAGATGTTTCAGCACTTCTTCTACGTTCACTTACTTTTTGCTCGATACTTCCAAAGCCAACTGATTTATGCGTACCTGTTAGAGCAACATTTCCAATGTCTGCTAACTTGGTTGTTACACGGCCCGTTGCTGCCCATCCGCCTTTTTTATCAAAATCTGTCAGACGTAATTCATTCACCCATATCTCTGCACATTTTGGCGTACCATCGTCACCGTTAGGATTAGCAGGGTCGCGTTTTGGATTACGGACACCAATCATAATTGTACGCACACTACTTAGTGAAGGATTTCCTTTAATAGATAAAGCGTTTCTTCCATTCTCATCTATTTCAGAATAGATACTTGTAAGATTTATCGTTCCACCTGAATTATCTACTGCCGTATTTCGAGATAGTTTAAGATTTACAAATTTGTCTAAATCTAAATCAATGTTATTTACATCTGGCCATATAGCATATTGGTCAGTTGATCCCCATGATGTTTTTTTCAAAGGCACTTCATATTCATAATAATTCTCCGTGAAATCATTCCCCATCCTAATAAAAACAGTAAGGTCGTTATCTTTTAAATCATCGGAAACTCCAGATGATTCTGCATGGATAAACATTTTAAGTTTTTTATACGAACGTAAATCAAGACCTAAATTTTTAAAAGCTGCTCTTGCATCACCATCTTCCAGATCGCAAACTTTTAGAGATAACGACTGCTCATTTAATCGTTGAAGAGTTGTAGATCCAATATTTGTTTCTTGCTGAATATCTGGCGGTAATACATAAGGTATTGGCGTTCTATTTCCATTTTCTTCAATACTTACAGAAGAAATATCAAACGTGCCATTATTCGGATCACCTGGAATTACTTCACCAGCACTATGCATATCATTTGCATACTTGCGCCATTCACCACGCAAAAATTCAAGCTTTGCAAATCGTAATGTCATTGGCTCATTAAAACCAGACATAAAAGTTCTTATAAAACTAATCGTATTAAAACCTTCGATATCTCCATACTTCGTAATATTTGGATTATTTCCTTGTACATCACGAATTGGAATTTTAAATTGATACCAAGTTATATCCGTGTTAGTAGAATTTGGCAACGAAACATTTCTAGTGATTTTGTCAACGATAAAATTCTTTCCAACTTCCAGATCACCTTGGTGAAGAGAAACATGGTATTCATAAAATTGTTCTGAGGCCTCTTGATTAAAATCCTTATTTACATCTTCTACATCAGGAATTGTAGTTGCTGAAGTTGAATACGATTCTGTACTTTGATTATCCGTTGGAGAATTACCGTCGGGATGACTATAATTTTTATATCGGTCTAGAATACTTTTTTGAGCATTATCATAATCAGTTCCTCTGTAATAATGATAGTTATCTGATGAAGGATCTGAAGCCGACTGTTGATATGCTGTTGGCGAAACATTAGCACTTAATGTACTTAAGTAGTCTTGAAAAACAGATGGCTCTAAAGAGTTCTTTACTCCATCCAAACCAACATCCTGATATTGTCGTGCGTCAGGATTATTATCGAATGCATAAATAATCGGTGGTTGGGTGCGAGGAGTAAAACCCCAGACTGTTTTATTGGAAGCTGCGGTATCGCCTGTTGATGACAAACCATTTTCATATTCTAATTTACCATCCTTCAAAATATCTTCACTGATATTTCCAAGGTTAAAATATAAATCACCACCAGTTGTATTCTGACTATTGCTATTAAATGGATCCATCATCCAAAACTGAATGAATTCAATATTAGCCGCATCAAAATCGGTTGATTCGATACGACGCATAATACCACCCCAACGGGATGAGGGGTCTAACAATTTACCATCAGCATCAACACCAGCTGAGTACGCTGACGGTAACACATCATAGTTATATGGTCCTCTTTCTGCTGGATAGAATGACATATTCATCACAGGAAGAATTACTGTCTGTCCTTGTGGAGCCTCTTTATTAGGAAATATTTCTTTCTCTGGAATCTGACGCACTAAGTGATTAGAGATATCGTTGTTAGTAATGTGTGCGGGCGTTACACCACTTTGATTTCTATAAAACAATGGATCAATAATGTACCATGAAAATTTACTTCTGTTAAATCCATAGGTCGTAGAAACTGAATCTAATCTTGCTTCAGCAAAACGACTTTGAGGTGTAGACGCTAACGTCCATGCACCTACGTTAGTTTTTAGATCAATTGTTGTTTGACTTCCTTCAAAGTCATCGATATAAGCCGTTCCGTTTTTACCAATAGCTTTACTATTCCCCGGTATTAAGTCCGCAAACTCGCCGCTAACAGTAATTTGAGAGGGCGACTTGGTAGAAATTCCTGGAATCTTATCAATCATTTTTGTTAACCAACGCGATTCGCGTTTCCATGTTCCATCAACACCCCAAATTGTATTTGCAATTGGTTCATCACCAAAATTTACTTTTTGAGTAATAGGCCTTTCATTCAAACGCATAATAGTACCGCCCACTACTAAATCTTTATTCACTACATAATCGAAGCGAGAACCAAATAAAGTTTTAGATTGAATACTAAACAATGAATTACTTTCAAGGGAAATATTAATTGCTTGTCCTGAATTTAAAATACTCTGATTAATGATTTTTACACGACCTAGGTTATAATCGACCGTATAATCGATATTTTCTGTAAGCGGAATTCCTCCAGCAGTTACTTTAACTGATCCTTCAGGAATGTTTAACTGATTTAAAGGAATATCAGATCCAAACTTACTAGAATAACTTCCTTTTAAACTAAATTTATTCTTTTCCGGAAATTGCAACGCAATTGTTTTTGTTGAATCATACAATACATCGTATGCATAAATATCTGCATTGGTCTGACTAATAAACCTACTTCTCAAATACGAACTAAACGGTTCACGTACAGGAAAAATTACACGTCCGCTGTTGCTGTTAATAGTTACGCCTTCAATAAAATCATATTCTCCATCCGGACGAGGATCGTTATTTACATTTAACTTATCAAGGTTAAACAAACGATTCAATGCTTTAGCATAAACATTAGGTTCAGCAGGAGAAACAGGAATGTAGTTTAATCTATTTCCAATTGTATCTACATAATATAAGACATTTAACTTGAAATCTTTTTTATCAATTTGAAAGCCGCCTAAAGCATAAATATTCTTCATCATCAAATCCCATAAAGGTAGCTTGGTATTTGTGATTCGTGCTTTTAGTAATTTCAGCATTAAAACCTTTGGAGGTTCAACTCCTGATGTTGTCAACTCGCCTACTCTGTACACTTGGCTTCCTACCGTATACTCAAATGCTACTGCTAAAACTTCATTTGTATTTAATGCTTGATTTAAGGAGATATAACCTAATCGAGAATTAAATGTATATTCATTAGTATTTAACTTTCTTGCATTTTGCACTACCTCATAATCGCGAGATGCGGACAAATACGGAATAGAGGCCATCGTATTCTGTACCGAATTGATATCACGAATAGATGGATAATTATTTAATATATCTTGATATAAAGTATTTGAAAGTGTATCCGAAGGATATGCATAACCTGTTCCTGGAATAGATGAATTATAAGGACTACTTTCTGCCAGGTCTGTAAAACCAACTATTGTTCTGGTATTATCTGTAGAGTTATTTTTATTTGTCACCCATACTTCTATACGGGTAATATTTGTATTGGAATTGATAAATGGCAAATCCTTTAAAGCATTATCATAATTATCTTTAAAATAATTTGCTAGGAAATAATGTTTATTGGCTTCGTATTGATCTGCAGAAATATCGAAGTTGGTTGTTGTAGCTCCTCCCTTTACTTCAATATTCGAAGACTTCCCTTTTTGTTGAGTAAGGATAGACGTTACCGTTAGCTTTCCAAATTTCAATTGTGTTTTTAATCCAAATAAACTCTGGCTCCCTTGTATCAACTGAGTATTAAGTGGAAGACTAACATTACCTGCTTGAAGCTTTTGTATTATTTCATCTTCAAATCCTGTGTATTCTAATTTAATTTGATTTTCAAAATCGAAACTAGCTTCGGTATTATAATTAGTTGTTATTTTTAATTTCTCTCCGATATTACCAATCACATTCATTTGAATGCGTTCTTTGAAATCGAATGTTGTATTTTTTCGTTGGCGCTCTGGCAATGTTGGATTATCATAACGACTGATATTTAGTCCGAAGCTTAATGCAGCAGAACCTTGAGGGCGAATATCAATTGTATTACCGCCGAATATACGGTTGAAAGCTTCACCACCTACATAGAGGCGAGGCGCAAAACCTTTTCTTTGTGTGACACTTTCTTCGTTTGCTTTCTTCTTCCAATAATCGCGAGTGCTTTGCTTAAATTGTGATTCTTTAAACTCTTCAAATGTCATGTAGCTAGGACTACGGAAATTTTGACCACCGATTTTTTCAAAAATATCATACTCCCTATTTTCAGGGTTGTACTCAACAGTAGTTTTTATATTGGAAGGGTAATTTAAATAAAGCGGGCTCAAAGATGGTTGTGAACTATACGGATCTGAATAGCGATCACTAAATGGATAGCGAAGCATTATTGGAACATTATTAGTTGAACCAGTATCTCCAGGAAGCACAAAATAGTTTTCGTGAATTTCTGCGACCGCAGGACTATCCGAAAAAATTAGTGTAACTAATATTACCACCCCCAGCAAAACAGAAATATAAAACCGAATATTTTTCAAAACTATTTATTCTCAGATGTTAATTTTCCTTTAGGGCCCTAAGTTACTAAATTACCCAAAATACAGAGATAGAAAATCAATTCCAATCCCTGATTTTTTAATTTTTTAATATAGTTATAAATAATTAAGTGATGCTTTAATCAAATCCTCCACTTTTACATCACTTCCCAATTGTTTTTGAGCAGACATTAGTGCCTTTTCAGCGCTTGCCCTAGCAAATCCAAGAGTAAGAAGAGCTATTAACGCTTCTTCTCTGCTCGTATTGTGTAATGCAGATAAAACAGTTGTAGTTCCAGGACTCATTTTATTTACTTTATCCTGCAGGTCGATAATAATTCTTTGGGCAGACTTTGCTCCTATGCCCTTTACTTTTTGCAAAGTACCAGCATCACCTTTTGAAATTACAGACTTAAGTTGATCAGGGGCTAAACTTGATTGTATAATACGAGCTGTTGATGCGCCTACACCACTGACATTCAAGAGTTCACGAAACATCAATCGTTCGTCTTCATCAGCAAATCCAAATAAAATCTGGGCATCTTCTCGAACCACCTGATGAGCAAAAAGCTTAAACTGCTTTGCATCTTTTATTGCAGTGTATGTATAAAGCGAAATCTGTAGCAAATAACCAACTCCATTACAGTCTATCGTAACATGGGTTGGGGTTAAGTTTTCAATTTTACCGTTAAAATAATCGTACATAAAAACAAAAATAAGATTTTTTAGAGTGCAAAAATCAAAAAAAGGGACTGAATAATCAGCCCCTTTATGAATACAATTTTTAACTATTTATTAGTCTTTATTAAAAGATTTTACTTCATTTAACGGAGCCATAGGAATTCTTGACTGTGCATCCACAACAGCAATAGTAATCATATTCACAATTTCACGAACAGAAGATCCTAATTGCAAAATATGAACAGGCTTTTTCATTCCTAAAAGAACGGGACCAATTGCTTCCGCATCTCCAACTGTTTGTAATAATTTATAAGCAATATTTCCAGCATCAAGATTTGGGAAAATTAAAGTATTCACACCTGTTTCTGCCAAACCACTAAATGGGAAATTGTCTTTTAAAAGACTTTGATTGAATGCAAAATTCGCTTGCAATTCGCCATCAACAACTAATTCTGGATGTGTAGCATGAAGAATCTCAACAGCCTTTCTCATTTTAATAGCACTATCGGTATTGGAAGATCCGAAATTAGAATAAGAAAGTAAAGCGACGCGCGGAGCAATATTAAACCGTCGTACAGCCGCTGCAGTTAGTAATGTTATTTCAACAATTTCTTCTACCGTAGGATTTATATTTATTGTTGTATCGGCAAAAAAGACTGGTCCATCTTTCGTTATCATGATGTACATGCCAGCCATTTTTGAAACCTCCGTTTGCGTACCGATCACGCGCAATGCCGGCTTAATTGTTTCTGCATAATTACGGGTAAGTCCACTGATTAAAGCATCTGCCATTCCAGTTTCAACCATCATAGCACCAAAATAATTACGCTCTTGCATAATCTTTTTAGATTCATACAATGTGAAACCACGACGATTTCTTTTTTGATAAAACAACTCCGCAAATTTCGCTAATATTTCCGGCTCTTCTCTAGGGTTGATAATTGTAACGCCTTCTAAACGAAGATTATGTTCTTTTATAAGGGCAACTATTTTATCTTTATTACCTAATAAAACAGGGTGAGCTACGCCATCTTCTTTAACTATTTGTGCGGCCTTTAAAATTTTATAAGTATCTGCTTCAGCAAATACTACTCGCTGAGGATTTTGTTTTGCTTTATTGGTAATTACACGAATAAGTTTATTGTCTAGCCCCAATCGTTTTTTCAATTCACTTTCGTAAGCTGTCCAATTAGTAATTGGTTTTTGCGCTACACCAGATTGAATCGCTGCTTTTGCAACTGCAGGAGATATAGTATAAATCAATCTTGGGTCTAAGGGCTTAGGGATAATGTAATCACGTCCGAAAGTAATGTTGCGTTGATTGTAAGCCAAATTAACAATTTCAGGAACTGGTTCTTTTGTTAATTGAGCTATTGCATGCACTGCTGCAAGTTTCATATCCTCATTAATCTGTGTTGCGCGAACATCCAGTGCCCCTCTAAAAATGAATGGAAAACCAATAACATTATTTACCTGGTTAGGATAATCCGATCGTCCGGTAGCCATAATAACGTCAGGCCTAGCCGCAATTGCATCTTCGTATTTTATTTCAGGATCTGGATTTGCCATTGCGAATACAATTGGATTTTCAGCCATTGATTGTAAATGCTCTCCTTTTAATATATTTCCTTTGGACAATCCAATAAAAACGTCGGCTCCATGCAATGCTTCTTCAAGATTATGAATGTCGCGTTTAGTAGCAAAACGAATTTTATTTATATCAAGATTATCTCTATCGGAACGAATTACACCCGTACTATCCAACATCACAATATTTTCGATGTTTGCTCCTAAAGAAACAAACAAAGTAGTACACGAAATTGCTGATGCTCCAGCACCATTCACAACAATACGGACATCGCTAATTTTCTTTTCGGCAATCTCTAATGCATTAATAAGTGCTGCACCTGATATTATTGCGGTACCATGCTGATCGTCATGCATCACAGGTATTTTCAATTCAGCTTTTAAGCGCTTCTCTATTTCAAAGCACTCAGGAGCTTTAATATCTTCAAGATTAATCCCTCCAAAAGTTGGTGCAATTGCTTTAACTGTCTTAACAAAATCATCAACATTAGTCTGATCAATTTCAATATCAAACACATCGATATCAGCAAAGATTTTAAATAACAATCCTTTTCCCTCCATTACAGGTTTAGATGCCTCTGCGCCGATATTTCCTAATCCTAAAACGGCAGTGCCATTTGAAATTACTGCAACTAAGTTTCCTTTAGCTGTATACTTATAAACATCTTCTGGATTTTTTTCAATTTCCAAACAAGGTGCTGCAACTCCTGGTGAATATGCTAATGCTAAATCCCTCTGTGTACTAGTTGGTTTGCTTGGTACCACTTCTATTTTACCTGGCCTTCCGGACTCATGATAATCGAGCGCTTCTTGATTTAAATCTGGCATGTCTTCCTCTAATTTTAATGAATTACGAAGATACAAAATACGACTATAGGTTTTGCCTTTCCTGGACTATAAAAAATCTAACGCCCTGATTTTTTATAGTATAAAAAAAGGCCAGACAATTAATCTGACCTTTATTCTGTTTTTTAATGTTTTTTTATCGATGTGACACAACTAATTTGTAGCTGTTTTTTACTTTGTTTTCAGATACGTAGGATGCAATATATAATCCCGATTTTAAATCAGCAGTATTAACAACTAAACTACCATTTTTACCTGAGACATCTACTGTTTTCACTAACGAACCTAGCATATTATAAATATATAATTTATCGTTTGAAGAACTTGAAGCTAAATTATAATTAAATACAGTAAACTGATCGGCAGGATTTCTAAGTGGTTTTGATAATCCGTATGATTCTGAAATATCATTTAAACCTTGTGTACAGAATGCAAAATCCAATGTAAATCCTGTTGAATCTGCGGGATTATTTTGATCGTAGAATCTATAATGAATTGTTGCCGTACCGCAGTTTCCATTAGGAATTACCTTCGCGTCGAAAGTCGACTCACGACCACCGGCAACAATAGGAGTTGCGTAGCTCGTCATCGCTGTTCCTGGAGGGTTACAATATTGACCAAAGCAGAATAGTTCAAACATTCCGGTAGGCAAATTAATTACATCGCGCTCTACAACAATATTTACTGTTGAAGAACCATTATTATCTAATCGAGCAATTGATTCTAAGGTATTTGTATTTCCTGGATCAGAAACGGTAGTATTAAAATTTGAAAGAACCAGATTTTGCGCTTTTGAATTGAAACTTAATCCTATTAAGCATATAAGTAGTAGTAAATATTTTCTCATAAATTAACTGATAAAATTATTGTTTTGGAGACGCTAATTTAGTGAAATTATTCTTTAAACAATGAAAAATCTTCGTTTTATACGCTGTTTTCTACGGCTTTTTTATACTTTAGGCGACCAAATAGAATTCTCCAAAACTTAAAAACCAATATTCTTATGAAAAAAATTTACGCAATTATTGCTTCGATTTTAATCACAGGATCTGCTTTCAGCCAATCGCAGCGCCTTGTATTATTCGAAGAGTTCACAAGTGAAAACTGCGGACCTTGTGCTGCAACAAATGGGCCTTTAAACGCATTATTAAATGCAAATGGGAGTGAGGTTGTATCCATTAAATATCAAAATACAATTCCTTCTGCTGGACCATTGTATAACCACAACCCTGCAGATGTAAATACCCGCATGACCTACTATGCGAACAACTATTCTCCAAATGGAATTTTAGACGGCAATGTTTACAATGATCAACCAGCATCATTAACACAGGCTGATATCAGTAATCGTTATGCTGTCTCTTCTCCTTTTTCTATTAACATCACTCATGCAATTAATGGATCTGATGTAAATGTAACAGCAGTAGTTAAAATGACTGGTAGTATTGCAACAACAGGATTATTATCTCGCTTTGCTATCATTGAAAGAAACATCTACTTCACAACCGCTCCTGGTTCTAATGGAGAAAAGCATTTTGAAGGAGTAATGGTAAAAATGCTTCCTGACGCTAACGGAACTGCTCTACCGACTACAATGGTTCAAGGTGATTCAGTCGTTTACAACTTCACTTGGTCAATGGCAAATATTTACGATCAAAATCAAATTGCTGTGGTTGGCTTTGTACAAGATGATGCAACAAAAGAAGTTCATCAAGCAGGATACAGCCGCACATTAATTCAAAATGATGCAGGTATCACAGCAACACAGATGAATTATTTAAATTGCGATACTGCAATTGTACCATCTGTAAATGTGTTTAACTACGGTATTGCTGATTTAACGTCACTTGACATTTTATACAAGGTGGATGCAGGTGCAAACCAAACTTACAACTGGACAGGAAATATCCCTTCTGGTGGATCAAGTTTAATTACTCTACCAATAGTTAATGTTACTACAGGTGCTCATACAATTACAACAGCTACATCAAATCCAAATGCTTCTTTAGACCAAGACACGCATAACGATTCTTATGTTACTCCTGTTTTAGTAGCTGCTGCTCCAATAGCAACTCCAATTGTTCAAGGCTTTACAACTGGCGCGTTCCCTCCTGCTGGATGGGCACGTTATAACCCAGATGCAGGTTATACATGGACTCGCGTAGCTGCTGGCGCAACAGGAACAAATGGTTCTGCAAAAATCGATTATTACAATTCTGTTGGAGGTCAAATTGACGAATTGTTCTTACCTCCATTCTCATTAGTTGGTGCTAACAATGCATATTTAACTTTCTATATTGCTAAAGCAAGGTATAGTGTTGCTTACAGTGATTCATTGGCTTTCATGGCTACAACAGATTGCGGTACTACCTGGAATACATTATGGGGAAAATCAGATGCAAGTGGTTTAACTACCAATGCAACTGACCAAGCAAATGCATGGACCCCAGTTTCTGCATCTACAACAGACTGGAGATTAGAAACTGTAGACTTATCTGCTTTCTTAGGGCAAGGTGATATTATCGCTAAATTCTCTGCTTTAAGCGCATATGGTAACAACGGATATATTGATGATATCAATATCACTCAGAATGTAGGAGTTGGAGAAAATTCAGTAACGGAAGTTATTAGTGTTTATCCAATCCCTAGCACTGGAAATGTAAATGTGAAATTATCACAGTTAAATGCATCAACATTCACATTAACAATCACAGATTTAGCAGGTAAAACAATTTCAAGAACTGAGAATGTAAATAACAATGGAACATTAAATGTTGATTTATCTGGTTTAGTAAATGGATCTTATTTAATCAATATCGAAACTCCAGGACAAAAAATTATCAAGAAAGTAATTTTAGATAAATAATCGCGTTAATGAAAGGCTCAGTAAATTGAGCCTTTCATTTTATATCACTATGAAAAAATTAAGAATATTATTCGTTGCGGCAATGCTTACTAATGTTGCAATTGCTCAAACAACGGCACCGAAATCCGATGTTGGCCATGCTAGTGTAAAGACATTGGAAGGTAAAGAGTTTAACACCTCATCCATTAGCAATGAAGGGAAACCTTTTATCATTGATTTTTGGGCTACCTGGTGTAAGCCTTGTGTAGCAGAGCTAGATGCTATTAATGAGGAATATGCAGATTGGCAAAAAGAAACTGGCGTAAAAGTGTTTGCTGTTTCTATTGATGATAGCCGTTCAATGAGCCGGGTTGCGCCATACGTTGCTGGTAAAGGTTGGGACTATTCGATTTTATTAGACCCTAATGGAGATTTCAAAAGAGCAATGAATGTTAACTCCGTTCCTCACACATTCTTATTTGATGGTACGGGTACATTGGTTGCTCAGCATAATAATTACTCTGCTGGCGATGAAGACAATCTGTTTGAAGAAATAAAGAAGCTTTCGGGCAAATAGTTACTAATAATTAAATAATTTCGGGGACTTAACAATTGTTAGGTTCCCGTTTTTATTTTTGCATAACAAATTAACACGATGAATAAAAAATTACTATTTATTGGACTTAGCTTATTGATAATTATTTTTTCTCAGAATTATCTGTATGCTCAACAGTCTAATACAATGTCGAACTTATCAGGGAACTTCGAAGTTAACTCTCAATATTACCGTCCTGATAGTGCTATTCTTGCACCAGATGTTCCTGAAAAATTCTTAAGCAATGGTTTCTTTAATTTGAATTACGAATCAGGGAATTTTAAAGCAGGGCTTCGCTACGAAAGTTATTTAAATGCTTTGCAAGGCTTCGATCCGAATTATCGTGGAAGTGGTATTACTTATCGTTTTGCGCAGTTTACTAAAGACGAAATTACCATTACTGCGGGTAATTTTTATGATCAGTTTGGAAATGGCTTAATCTTCAGAAGTTATGAAGAGCGTGCATTAGGTGTTGATAATGCTATGGATGGTTTGCATATTAAATACAATCCATACAAAGGAATAGTGCTAAAAGGATTTGTAGCAGAGCAACGAAATTTCTTTGCTAAAGGTCCGGGGATAGTAAGAGGATTTGATGGAGATGTTCAGTTAAATGATGTTTTTGATTCATGGGCCGACAAAAAACTTCGGTTAGGCGTTGGTGGTAGCTTTGTAAGTAAATATCAAAAAGATAATAGCCCAACTAGAATTCTTCCAGAAAACGTTGGAGCCTTTGCCTTCAGAACAAATATGAGCTATGGCAATTGGTTATTAAATGCTGAATACGCCAATAAGATAAATGACCCCTCCATCGTAAATAATTTCATTTATAAAAACGGTGAAGCTTTATTAGTTAATATCAACTATGCTAAAAAAGGATTTGGAGCGCAAGTATCTGGGAAAAGAGTTGATAATATGAACTATCGTTCCGACAGAGGAGCAACAGGAAATAGTTTGTTCATTAACTATCTTCCAGCAATCAACAAACAATTAACGTATAGATTAAGTACTTTATATCCTTTCGCTACTCAGCCTAATGGAGAGATGGGAGCAACAGGAGAAATTTATATTAATTGTAAACCTGGTAGCTTCTTCGGTGGTGAACACGGAACAAAAATCAGCTTGTCTGCATCTGCAGTTAATGATATTAAACGAACTACAGTTAGTAACGATACACTAGGTTATGCTTCAGATTTTTTTGCAATTGGAGATAACAGATACTATCAAGATGTAACATTTGAATTAAATAAAAAACTAACTAAAAACGACAAACTGATTTTAACATATATCTATCAGGTATATGATAAAAATGTGATTGAAGGCAAGATTGGCGAAAAGCAGGTGACCTCTCATATCGCAGTGGTAGATTACCTTCATAAATTCGATTCAAAACATAGTATACGTACAGAGCTTCAACATTTATTAACTGCAGAAGATAAAAAGAATTGGGCTATGTTATTAGTTGAATACAGCGTTTCACCTAAATGGTCTGTGACAGCATTTGACGAATGGAATTATGGTAATGCAGACCCTGAACATCGCTTTCATTATTACAATGCGAGTATGGTATATACTAAGGGACCTACAAGAATTGGTTTAGGTTATGCTCGCCAGCGTGCAGGCTTACTATGTGTTGGTGGTGTATGCCGGTATGTTCCAGCAAGCAATGGAATTAATGTAACAGTAACAAGTAGATTTTAATATTATGATAAAGCATTTAAAGTTATTTACACTTTGCACATCACTGATTTTAGGCTTTCTTTTCTTCGGATGTGATAAGATAGAAGGGCCTTATGGAGTAGCAGGAAATGTAACTCCTCCAGATTCAACTTCTGACACAATTGTTCGTAAAGTATTATTAGAAGATTTTACAGGACATATCTGTCAAGCCTGCCCTGCAGCTCATGTTGAAGCAAAAAGATTACAAGATATTTATGGAGATCGCTTAATTGTATTATCCATTCATGCTGGATATTTCGCAACTACAAACCCTGTTTTTGTGAACGGAAATGATTCTATTTATCAAAAAGATGATTTCAATACAGCGATTGGAACTTCAATAGCTACTGATTTTAATTTGATTAATTTATCATTTCCTAAAGGAATGATAAATCGGTTATACAAAGCTTCAACTACTTCGCAATATATATTTGATTGGCCTGATTGGGAAGTAACCGTAGATACTATTCTGCAGCGCCCAGCAGATGCTGGATTGATAATTAATAATTCGTTTAATACAATGGATAGTATAATGACATCTAATGTTAGTGTGAAAATAATAAATGATTATCCGAATCCTGTTAATCTTGCTGTTTATTATGCAGAAGACAGCATTATAGCGCCACAGAAAATGTCTTCAACTCCTTCTGCGATTAATGTATTAAATTATGTTCACCGACATGTTTTAAGGGGTGCATTTTTAGGAACATATGGCGAGACAATTGCTAACTCAACTACTGCTGGTCAGGTGTTGAATAAAACTTACAACATTAAACTATCTCCATCAAACGCAAACGCAAATCAGGTTTATATTTATGCGATATTGTTTGATAATATAACAAAAGAAATTATACAGGTAGAAGAAAAGAAATTGATTCCTTAATTGTAGTCAGACATAAAATTTACAAGCCTCTTCTTGCGAAGGGGCTTTTTTTATAATTAACATTTACTTGTTAATTGCTAAACGTTTGTAAACGGATAATCACTTTTTGAGACAATAGTTTTGACCCATCAATTAATCAATTTAAAAATCCTTTTAAAAACAAAAACATGAAAAAACAAATCTTAACACTGATCATGATACTATCAATCATGAAAACGCTTCCAACAAATGCAGAAGCAGCAAATGAAACCACAACATGTGTTCGTCCTCCAAAGATTCACCTTGTAATTGTAATGGGCAAACCAAAATATGATTGTGAAGTTTTTCCAGGCATTTGTGTATTCCTTTATGGCACATTCGACAGAACGAATCCATTATCAGCTGGCACCTACACGTCTTATGAAAACAACACATTACAAATCGAAATTCAAAAGAAAGAAATCAATGAATCATTGGATAAAAAGCTTCAGGAGAACTCTATATTTGATTTAGAAAATGAATATGAAATTCCAGATGATATAAGCAGAGATTTAGGAAGCGATACGAATATTATTCTGACTCCTGGCAACTATGAAATACAAGATAATGAAGATAGTTATATACTGAACGTCCGCTGCCACTAAAATAATTTCAGGCCCGTAAGCCCGATTTTTTGTTGTTGTCACCCCAGGGGGTGAGCCCGTAAGCTCTCCCCCTACTTTATATAAAAAGCCTTATGAAAAACTTAATTATTATTTCTACTTTATTATTCTTTACAAGCTGCACGAGAATTCTTATTCATGCTAATGGATTTAAAACTCCAAGGTATGAATCAGAAGAAAGAATAAAATCATTTGCTAAATCATATCAACTAGATGAAAGCAAAATTGTTTTTTTAAATGATAGTAACGAACTAAAAAAATCACTCAAACTTTTTTCCAACTCTCCTGGAATTATCATTGCGGATTCAAGCTGGAAAAGATTAAATTTTCAAAACAAAAAAGAAAACTGCTCTGCTCCTGTCGAAAACCTTTTAATGTATTTATGCGATATTAATTCTAATACTGTTTACTACACTGATTCGAATTTAATAAACTACAAATCGATTGGCTTATTTAACAAGGCTAGTCAAAACAAACCAGAAGCGGCACATTACATATTATTCCTTTGGAGTACATCAATGGGCAAAAACATCAACAAGATTAAAGCATGGGAAAGCATTTTGACTGAACATGCAACCTGTAATTACCAAGTCTATTGGATTAATTGTGATTATCTAGCTGACTGGTATGGTGTTAAGCCTGGTAAAAAAATCCGATACAAACTAGATCGAAAGTAGTTTAGTCAGATAATTGCTTTTCGTTGAACTATTTTAATGCTCGGTTGTTTCGTAAATTGAGCGTTTAGTTTACCTTTGCGCCTCACAGTTAAAAGCTGAAAAATACTACAACTATGTCAAAAGATCGTTATCAAGCACACGACTATTATTTAATGGATGAATTGCTTACGGATGAGCATAAATTAATTCGTGATGCAGCTCGTGAATGGGTTAAAAGAGATGTTTCTCCAATTATCGAGGAATACGCTCAAAAGGCTGAATTCCCAACTCAAATAATCAAAGGCCTTTCTGAAATTGGAGCTTTTGGTCCATATATTCCAGTTGAATACGGTGGTGGTGGATTAGATCAAATCTCTTACGGATTGATTATGCAAGAGATTGAGAGAGGCGATTCAGGGGTTCGTTCAACGGCTTCGGTACAAAGTTCATTAGTTATGTATCCGATCTATACTTTTGGAACTGAGGAGCAAAGAAAAAAATATCTACCTAAATTAGCATCTGGGGAATGGATGGGTTGCTTCGGATTAACGGAGCCCGATCATGGATCAAATCCTTCAGGAATGGTAACAAATTATAAAGATGCAGGTGACCATGTAATTTTAAATGGAGCTAAAATGTGGATTTCCAATGCTCCTTTTGCAGACATTGCTGTTGTTTGGGCAAAGGATGATAATGGAGATATTCGCGGACTAGTAGTAGAAAGAGGAATGGAAGGTTTTAGCACTCCTGAGACACACGGCAAATGGTCGCTAAGAGCTAGCGCAACAGGTGAATTAGTTTTTGATAATGTTAAAGTTCCTAAAGAAAATATTTTCCCAACGGTTAAAGGACTTAAAGGTCCGTTAAGCTGCTTAAATTCTGCTCGTTATGGTATTGCATGGGGGGCTATTGGTGCTGCATTAGATTGTTATGATACAGCATTAAGATATTCTCAAGAGCGTAAACAATTTGGTCGACCAATTGGAGGATTCCAATTACAGCAGAAAAAATTAGCTGAAATGATTACTGAAATTACGAAAGCTCAATTATTAACATGGAGATTAGGTGTTTTAAAGAATGAAAATCGCGCTACTCCAGCTCAGATTTCGATGGCAAAACGTAATAATGTGAATATGGCAATTCAGATTGCACGCGAGGCTCGTCAGATGTTAGGCGGAATGGGAATTACAGGCGAATATCCGATTATGCGTCACATGATGAACCTTGAAAGTGTCATTACTTATGAAGGCACACATGATATCCATTTACTTATAACTGGTATGGATGTAACAGGATTCAACGCGTTTACTTAGAATTTTGCACTGATTTACAAAAGCTTAATTAGAACTTATAAAATTATTGTAACTATTTAAAGTTTGCAAAGTTTAAGTCGCAAGTTAATTAGAGGGGTATTTGTTTTTTTTATATGTTTGCCCCACCAACAAAAGGTCGTGTGGCCGAGCGGTTAGGCAGAGGTCTGCAAAACCTTGTACAGCGGTTCAAATCCGCTCGCGACCTCAAAAATCCCTGCAAGAAATTGCGGGGATTTTTATTTTGTCTAATAATTCTTTAAGTATGGAAAAACTTGTTGAAACAGCCTTTTTATTAGTTAAATAGGCATTAATTCTAATTGAATAAGAGCTATTTTTTTTATGAGTTTTTTGTCATTTTTAACTCACTTAAGAATCAAAAAAATATTGCTCGTTTTTCAAGGGAAATCAGCTGATTTTTATTTACTTTGAGGCCCCTTAACAACCAAAACAACTATTTCAATCTTACTAACTAGTTTATGAAAAAACTACTACTTGCAGTTATCTGCTGTTTAGGCATATTGATGATTAACACTCAAGATGCATTTGCAACCCACTTAATGGGTGGTAATATGACCTATCAATATTTAGGTCTAAATTCAGGCACCGGGTTATACGACTATCGTGTTACACTAAAAATTTATCGCTTATGCGACCCTGGAAGTTCTCAATTACCAATCAGCACTCCAATAGGAGCCTATCAAGATAATCCAGCAACACCAGGACAGAAGCAAAGAGTAGCATCAGCAAATTTAAATTTGATTTCTCAGCAAGCAATTGTACCTCCTAATGCTGGTGCAAGTTGTTCTTTTGCTCCAAATGTTTGTGTTGAAGAAGGAATTTATCAAACTACTATTTCTGTTCCTGCTAATACAACAGGATATTATTTTATATCTGATCGTTGTTGCAGAAATAACAATATTGCTAACTTAACTAATCCCGGTGCTACAGGGCAAGCATATTACGCTTATGCTCCATCGCCGACTATTTCTAACAATTCTCCAACATTTGCTGTTCCACCAGTACCATTCATTTGCTCGAATGATACGGTAAGTATATTAAATCAGGCTATTGATGTTGATGGTGATTCATTAAGCTATGCTTTTGTTACACCATTTGCTGGAATTTCAAGTTCTGGCTCTCCTAATCCTGCTGCGCCTGCAACTTATACATGGCCAATTCCGAATGTGACTTATGCTACTAATTTTAGTAATACAACACCATTTGGATTAAATAGCTATGCGGCTATGGATCCAGCAACTGGTTTAGGAATATATGTTTCGCCTAACCAAGGGTATTATGTTGTTGCAATTGAAATCAGCGAATACCGTAATGGAGTTTTAATTGGTATATCAAGATTAGATATTCAGATTATCGTAATTAATTGCCCTACTAATCCGTCACCAATAACAGCAAATACCCAAGCATCTTATACAATTCAAGAGGGACAAACACTTTGTATTAATATTGGCTACACAGATCCAAATGGCGACAGTTTATTTTTAACGCATACTGGAGATGTATTTAACTCGACATTGGTAAATCCAACTGCAACTTTAGCTAATGCCTCTGGCGATTCAACTGTTTCAGCTCAATTCTGCTGGACTACCTCTTGTAACCAAGGAAGAACTACTCCATATCAATTCTCTACATCTGCAACAGACAATGGTTGTCCTGCAAAAGTTACAAATACTGTTTATACGATTAATGTAATTAATACACAGAAACCGTCAGTAATGAATGGCCCTGATACGCTATGCTTAAATTCAATAACGGGTATTGCATATTCTGTATCATCAACTTCTGGCTATACCTATCATTGGTTGGTAACTAACGGAACGCAAGTTTCAGGAACAAATACTGCATCAGCAACAGTTAACTTTACTGCTACGGGATTAGCAACAGTTAGTATCGTTGCATTAAATCCATTTGGATGCCCTTCTGATACTTTAACAAAAACTGTATTTATAAAACCACAGCCTGCTGCGGTTGCTGGTAGTGATGTTTCGTTTTGCTCTGGAGGATCTGCTTCGTTAGGAACCGCTACTACTACAGGATATTCTTATTCATGGTCACCTTCAACTAATTTAAGCAGCGGCACTGTTTCTAATCCAACGGTGACAATCAACAATACAGGAACAACTGCAACATCTACAACTTACATTTTGACTACAACACTTAATGGTTGTACTAATAAAGATACAGTTGTAGTTACTTCAAATCCATATCCAGTTGCAAATGCCGGAAACAATGCATCAATTTGCAGTGGCTCTAGCGCGCCTTTAGGGTCGTTATCTACTTCTGGTTATAACTACACTTGGACACCAAGCAGTGGGCTTAGTAATTCAGCTGTATCTAATCCAGTTTTTTCATTAACTAATACTGGAAACACTCCTGATACATTACAATATATTTTACTTGTATCAAATAGCTTTTTATGTAGCGCAACTGATACCGTTCAGGTGATTGTCAGACCAGTTCCTACAGCTCTTGCTGGAGCAGACACTGGATTTTGTTCAGGAGGTAGTGGCGTCATCGGATCAACTAACACTAGTGGATATACGTACAACTGGTCGCCATCTTCTGGCTTAACAACTCCAACTTCTAGCAACTCTACCGTATCGTTAACTAACACAACTACAGCTAATGATACTGTTAGTTATATTGTGACTACTTCATGGTTTGGATGTACTGCAAAAGATACTGTCAAAGTAATTGTAAGGCCAGTACCTACAGCGAATGCAGGAAGTAATTTGTACTTATGCTCTGGAGTAAATGGACAACTAGGTACGCTTTCAACAAGTGGATATAGCTACACATGGACACCATCTACTGGATTAAGCAATCCAAATGTTGCTAACCCTATTGTTTCATTAACAAACAATGGTAATTCAACAGATACAATTTTCTATTACTTAAATACTGATTTAGCAGGATGTCAAAATAATGATACGGTACGAGTTGTAGTTGCGCCAATTCCAAATGCGAATGCAGGAGTTGATCAAACATATTGTTCAGGACAAACTGTAACAATTGGTAGTCCATCTACAAGTGGTTATTCTTACTCATGGTCGCCAGCTACTGGCTTGACAACACCAACAGGCAATACATCAACTGTTACACTTACAAATACAACTACGGCTAATGATACCGTTAATTATATCCTTACTACAACATGGTTTGGATGTATAGACAAGGATACTGTAAAAATTATTGTTAAGCCTGTACCAACTGCGAATGCAGGAAATAATTTATACTTATGCTCTGGAGTTAACGGACAATTAGGTACAGTTTCTACAAGTGGATATAACTATACTTGGACACCATCTACTGGATTAAGCAATCCAAATATTGCTAATCCAATTGTTTCTTTAACTAATAATGGAACTAGCACCGACACTTTATTTTATTATTTAAATACTGATCTAGCAGGCTGTCAAAATGCTGATACTGTTCGTGTAGTTGTTGGCCCGGTGCCAACTGCTAATGCAGGATTAAATCAAACTTATTGTTCTGGGCAAAGTGTAACTATTGGTAGTTCTTCTACAAGCGGTTATACTTATTCATGGTCGCCGACAACAGGATTAAACAATACAACAATTTCAAACCCAACATCTGCAGCTACGAATACAGGCAGCTCTCCGATAACAATTAACTATTCTGTTATAGCTACATGGTTTGGATGTAAAGACACTGCAACTGTGAATGTAACAATCAAACCTGTGCCTGTATCTATAGCTGGAACAAATCAGCTATTATGTTCAGGAAGCACTGTTCAACTTGGAGGCGCTACTACTAACGGTTACACCTATGTGTGGTCACCAGGAACTAACCTTAGCGACAGTTTGATTTCAAATCCAACTTTAACTGATACAACAACTGCATCAACTCCTGACACATTGTATTATTCAGTTATTACTGAATTGAATGGATGTACATCAACGGGATCAGTTCAAGTAGTACTTAGTCCAATACCAACAGCACAAGCTGGAAATGATATTACATTCTGTTCTGGACAATCAGGAACTATTGGCGATTTATCAGTTGTCAACTACAATTATTCTTGGTCTCCATCAACTGGTTTATCAGGAGCAAATCAATCATCATCATCTATAACTTTAAATAACAGTACAAGTAATGTAGTTACTACTAATTATATTTTGACAACTAATTTATTTGGATGTATTGATAAAGATACTGTTGCGGTTAACGTAAAACCTTTGCCAACTTCTGAAGCAGGTGCTGCGGTTTCTTCTTGCAATGGTGATACTATTACAATTGGAACGAATACTACAAGCGGATATACCTATGTGTGGACGCCAACAACTGGATTATCATCGAATACGAGTGCAACGACCGAAGTAATCATTAGCAACACAGGAACAACTCCTTCAACT
This sequence comes from Bacteroidota bacterium, assembly GCA_947447155.1. Classification (GTDB taxonomy): domain Bacteria; phylum Bacteroidota; class Bacteroidia; order AKYH767-A; family OLB10; genus CAINEC01. Next base: position 33,376 of record CANFIN010000012.1, read on the forward strand.
GTTTATTACACGGTTGTAACAACTCTGAATGGATGTACAACATCAGATAGTGTTGCAGTAACATCTAATCCTTTACCTAACGTTTCTGCTCAGGCTACTCCATCTGCTATTTGCTTTGGCCAGTCAACAAGCATTAATGCTACAGGAGCTTCATCGTACAACTGGGTTGAATTAGCTAATCCTGGTATTTCAATTGGCAGTGGAGCTACATTATCAGTTACGCCTCTATCGACTACAACTTATGTTGTTGAGGGAACAAGTTCTGCAACTTGTATCAACTATGATACAATCACAATTACTGTAAATCCACTTCCAACAGTACAAATAAATTCTTCTTCAACTAGTTTATGTAATGGAGATACGTTAACATTAACTGCAAGCGGTGCTACAAATTACAATTGGATTGATTTAGCATCTGGAAACTCTTTAGGAAGCGCGACAACAATTAATGTTTATCCTTCTGCAAATGCAGGTTATGCTTTAGTAGGAACAGATGGTAATTCTTGTGTAAACGCTGACACTATTCACATTAATGTTAACCCTGCTCCAACCATCAATGCAATAACAGGAACATTATCTGTTTGTCCTGGTGCAAGTGGCGTACAATACTGGGTGTTAAATCCAAATGTTGCATCAACGTATAATTGGGCTGTTACTAATGGTTCAATTACCACTGGTCAGGGAACTGACACAATCAGCATTGATTGGCCAGGAATTCAAACGCCGGCTTTTATATCTGTGATTGAAGTAACCGATTTAGGTTGTCCTTCTGACTCAGTTCAATTACCTGTTAACATCAACGTGGTATTAGATCCAATTGCTCCAGCAGGGGCTAGTACAATATGTGCAAATCTTGCTCAAGGCATTAATTATACAACAATAAATACACCTGGATCTGTTTATACATGGCATGCACAAGGTGGAACAATTGTAAGTGGAGATGGGACAAATAATGTAGCAGTAGATTGGAACGTAACAGGGCCTCAGACTGTAGCGCTATGGTACGATGAAAACAGTACAACCATAGATACTGTTTGTGCCGGAGTTTCAGATACACTATATGTTACAATCAATCCAGCTCCTATTACTAGTGCAATAACAGGTAACAGTGCAATTTGTGTTGGTGACTCAGGAGTGTTTAGTGTTATTAATACATCAGGAAGCTCTTATAACTGGAGCATCACAGGTGGGACATTAAACAGCACATCAACAATAAATACTACATCAGCAACATTAACTACAGTACCGGGTGCTACTATCAGCGTTCAAGAAACTAATTCTTATGGATGTATTGGTACGACTGTAACATACAACGTAACTGTTAATGCGCTTCCTAACGCTGACGCAGGTACGAATGACACTATTTGCACAGGCACTACAACTACTTTAAATGCAAATGGAGGAACAATTTACAACTGGACAACAAATTCTACTTTAGATAACCTAACTATTTCAAATCCTATTGCATCACCTTCAGCAACTACTACTTATTATGTTTTAGTTACAGATGCTAATGGGTGTAAGAAATCAGATAGTGTTACTGTTATTGTAAATGCACTTCCTAACGTAACTACAAGTAATAATACTGCAATTTGTATTGGAGCTTCAACTACAATTACTGCATCAGGTGCCAACAATTATGTTTGGACTCCTTCTACAGGTTTGAGTAGTGCTGTTATTCCAAATCCTGCAGCTAATCCTACTACTACTACTACCTATTCTGTGGTAGGAACAGATAATAACGGATGTTCGAATTCAGCTAATACAACAGTTACGGTAAATTCATTGCCTACAGCTGTTGTTTCAACGGGTGGAACTATTTGTAACGGAGGAAGTATTTCATTAACAGCAAGTGGTGGTTCAAGTTATAGCTGGAGTCCTTCAACAGGATTAACTAGTTCAACGGCATCTAACCCATCAGCATCCCCAAGTACTAATACAACATATACAGTAGTAGTAACGGATATTAATGGATGTACGGATGATGATCAAGTAACAGTTAATGTAAATGATCAACCAGTAGCTTCATTCGCAATTGATAGTGCAATTACAGTGATTGGATGTCAGGGTGTAGAAATTACATTAATCAACAATAGTACATACTCATTAAACTACGAATGGAATTTTGGTGATGGCAATTCATCAACAGACCCTAACCCAACGCATGTATATGCATTTGGATCTTCAACAAATATTACATTAATCGCATTAAACAACCAGTGTTCGGATACATTAGTTACTCCATTTGGGCCGGGTACATTGTCTGATTACTTTGATAATGTTCCAAACATTTTTACACCTAACAACGATGGAGTTAATGATTGCTTCAATCTAGGTGCTAATACTAAATTTGAAGATTGTACTTCTTGGGAAATTTACAATCGCTGGGGAACAAAAATCTTTACAAGCAGTTCGTCGCAAACATGCTGGAACGGTAAAAAGGACAATTCCGGAGAAGACCAACCTGCAGGCACATACTTCTACTTATTAAAAGCAGGAAGTAGTGAATACAAAGGAACTGTACTTCTAAACAGATAATAAAAACATAAGTAATTGAAACGGAGCCCAAAAAGCTCCGTTTTTTTTTAACCTTTTTGAATTGTATTCGTAGAAAGTCGGCATTGGATAGAGAAAATCACTATTCCCGAAGACAGACTTATATGATAAAAATAAAAACTGGCACATTCAGAAGTATCGATAAAAAAATCGAGAGCTCATTTATTATTGTGCTCGTTGTTTCGATTTTAAGTGTTTTTATAAGTTTTTATGTTATCAAAACAAATCAGAATAAAACAGCTGAAATAATAAATAAAACCAATCCCACACTTTTACAGATTAATAAGCTTCAGCTATTAGTTCACAATTCTGCCTTATATACAAGTAATGGAATATACAATTCTAATCAACGATTTTATTTAGATAGCTTACAACAAATAAAAAATGTTGATTTTACTAAAATCAAGACAAAATTAATTGCTTTAAACAAATCGGATAATCCTGATTATGTACCATTAAATGATTGTATCCATAAATATGAGTTGCTGCTGAATTCGGAAAATCATTTATTAAATTCTCTATATGCAGCAATTGACAACAACGACACAAAATATTATGCAAAGGCGACATTAGAATTGCAAAAAATTATAATGCCCTCATCAAACGAATTAAGTTATCAGTTAAAAAAAATATCAAATCGTCAAGCTAATTTTTTAATTCATGTACAAGATGAAATGCTTTACAGTTATAATTGGATATTGATTGTAGTTGTAGGATTATCTGTTATGTTGCTTTTATTAATGTTTAATGCAGCATATATTATAAAGAAACAAATTTTAACTCCCGTTTTAAAAGTTCAAAATGTTCTGATACAACTTGGACGTGGTGAACTAGCGGAGTTCAATATTGAAACACCTGATAATGCTATAGGTGTTATGATTAAAGAACTTAAAAAATCAATTAGTAGTTTAAGAAAAAAGGCCGCATTTGTAGAGGAAATCGGGAAAGGAAATTTTAATCAAACTTTCGAACCTTTGAGTGCTAAGGATGTTCAAGGTAAAGCATTAATTGAAATGCGTAATCGCCTTGCTATTTCTCATGAATCAGAAAAATTAAGAAGGTGGCAACACGATGGACTTGTTCGATTAAATGAAATTATGAGAACAAGTAACAAAGATTTTACTGATTTACTTGAGAAAATAATAGAAACAATTGTTGGGCACTTAAAAGTAGACCAAGCCGCGATATTTCTGCTTCATAATGAAGACATGAATGACCTTCATATACAATTGGGCGCTTATTACAATCTTAATAGTAAGATTCTAAATAGCAAACGATATGAATTGAAATCAAGTTTAGTTGGTAATGTTTTAGAAACAAAAAAAACTATAATATCAGCTGATACTTTTGATCCTTATTTTACAATTGAATCCACTGAAGGTGTTGAATCTTCTTCATGTAATATTGTGGTTATACCATTAATGACAAGTGGAACAGTTGTTGGCGCAATTCAGGTTGCAAAGTTGAATACTTTTATTAATGAAGAAATAGAATTACTTGAAAAAATGGCAGAGCCTATAGCGGCCAGTTTATACAATGTTAGAGCGAATTTAAAAACAAATCAATTATTAATTGAATCCCGAAAACAAGCTGAAGAATTAGCTTTTCAAGAACAAGAATTGAAAAAAATAAATAATGAATTAACTCAAAAATCCGAATTGTTAGAGGCCAGTGAAGAAGAATTAAAATTTAAGCAAGACGAATTAAAAAAAGTAAATTTAATTCTAGGAGAAAAAGCAAGACTTTTAGAAGACAAAAATATTGCAATTGAAGAAGCAAGAAGGAATATAACTGCAAAAGCAACTCAACTAGAACAAAGTAATAAATATAAATCAGCATTTCTTGCAAACATGAGTCATGAATTAAGGACTCCATTAAACAGCATTTTAATTTTAGCAAAATTATTAGCTGAGGATAGAAAAAATCATCTCAACGAAAAACAAAGAGAACATGCGCAAGTGATTCATAAATCAGGAAGTGATTTACTAATGCTAATAAATGACATTCTCGATTTATCTAAAATTGAAGCAGGGAAATTAGATTTACAATTTGAGAGAATGCCTATTGACGAAATTATTGATGACATCTCATCTTTATTTGTTGAATTGGCCAATGAGAGCAAAATCAAATTTGAAATTGAATCAACTATTGAAAAAGATATTTTAATATGTACAGATAGAATCAGGTTAGGTCAGATATTAAAAAATCTACTCTCAAATGCATTTAAATTTACACCTACAAATGGATTAGTAAAAGTTATATTTGAATTAACTACAGAAACAAACGAACTAATCATCAAAGTAATTGATACAGGAATTGGTATTGCAAGCGAAAAGCAATCACTTATATTTGATGCCTTTCAACAAGCGGATGGTTCGACAAATAGAAAATTTGGAGGTACCGGACTTGGACTAGCAATCTGTAAAGAGCTTACTTCAATGATGGGTGGTATTATTGAACTTAGTAGCGAACCATTAAAAGGGAGCTGTTTTAAAATACAATTGCCGCAAGATAATACTGCAGAAATCGAACAATTAAATAACGAAGCCATCAGTAATGAAATTATAGACGTTGAATTAAATCAAGGAAGCGCTTATAACAAAAAGCTAGTATTAATAGTAGAAGATGATGTAATATTCTCGACAGTATTAACTGACTATTGTAAGAAAAATAATTTGGAATATATCGTAGCTCAAAATGGTGCACAAGCTTTGGAGCTAACAAAATCTTATAAGCCAAATGCAATCATACTAGATTTAATTTTACCAATAATAAACGGATGGGAATTCATTGATTTAATAAAATCAAACCCAGATTTGAAAAATATTCCTATCCATATAATTTCCGCTGCAGATAAAAATATGAATGATAAAAATTTGAAGGCTGATTCATATTTGTCTAAACCAGTCGAAAAAAATGACCTTGATTTATTATTCGAAAAAATAAAAAAAGAAAACAGTACTACATCTAAAATACTATTTATTGGACAACCAAACGAGATTGATAAGGCTGTATTGAAACAACTATCAAAAATTAATGTATCGCTAAGTATTAATTTTTTGTCTGATGCCAGTCAGGCTATTTTAGCAAACAATTGCGATTTTATTATTATCGGTAATAATTATGTAATAAATAAGGAAGAATTCGCTAAACAAATATTTGAAAATAACGAACTAAGTGATAAACCACTAGTATTTGTAAATAACTCCCCTGATGAATGCATACGCGAGATCAATACAATTTTATCAAATGATGAATTTGACAATTTAAATTTAGCAGCAACATCAAATGATTTAGAAAGCTACTTTATACTAGATGAAAATACATTAAAAGAAAAAAATGTTCTTGTTGTTGACGATGATGTTAGAAATATTTACTCACTAACGAGTATTTTAGAAAACGAAAAAATGAACATTTATACTGCCTTCAATGGTGATGACGCACTACTAAAACTGGAAACAAATAAAATTGACATTATACTAATGGACATAATGATGCCAGGTAAAAATGGATACGAAACAATAAAAGAAATCAGACAAATAAATAAATACAAAGAACTTCCAATAATTGCAGTTACTGCTAAAGCAATGAAAGGCGATCGAGAGCTTTGCATCGAATCTGGTGCTAATGATTACTTAACAAAACCAATATCAACTGAAGTTTTAATTAGAAAAATGAAACAACAATTAAACACAATAAAAAATGAAAACAAGTAAAGAAAGTAAAATTCTTATTGTCCATAATCGCCCGCAATTTATCCTGGCTTTAGAGGCAACATTAAATAAACCAAATCGAATATTCTTAAATGCTACCTCTGGATTAGAGACAATGGCAATGACAAAAATTGATGATGTTGATTTAATCATCATGGATTGTAATATTGATGATATGGACATAATCTCTCTTACTGGATTATTAAGAATACAAGAAAAAACTAAAAACATTCCTTTTATAATTATAAATGAAACACCTACTCTATTTGAAAGCTATTTCCATTCATGGCCCACTGATAGTGTAGAATTTTTAGTTTATCCAATAAATTCCGATAGAATAGAAAAGGTGGTACAACAATTTGAAAAAAATGATTTCAAATGGGCTGTAAAAGTTAAATAATTAAAAGCCTCGACATTCAGTCGGGGCTTTTTTTATTAACGGGCAATTTCTATTTTTATAAGCAAATGAAATGGCCTAATCACCTTAATGCGAAACGGATTCTGTTCTGCTCTATAATCGTTTTTGTATTAGTTCACTTAATTTATATTAACCTCCCACCGTGTAGTATACATGTATGGCGCCAGTGTAATACATTAGCCGTTGCTCAGAATTTTTATGAAGAGGATTTAAATATACTTGAACCTCGTATTGATAGAAGATTTGAAAGCGATGGAATCACAGGTACGGCCTTCCCAATTTACGAATGGTTGTTGGCTATTATCTATAAAATTACTGGGGTTCATTATTGGGTACACCGTTTATTTTCTTTGATTATTACAATTACCGCGACTGTTTTTGCCTTTTTATTTCTTAAAAATATCACGTCAAATACTATTGCTGCTTCTATAGCTACTTCCTTATTATTATGGACTCCAGAATTGTTTTATCATAGCATCAATGCTATTCCTGATATACTTGCACTTTGCACAGGTTTCATAGGCTTATATTATTACTCGAAGAAAGATCGAGATAACTTTTCAAGCATACTATCCTTTTTATTTTTGACAATAAGCGGACTTATTAAAATACAATACTTAATGATTGGCGTATTTCTTTTAGTAGATTTTATTAAGTCGAAGAATAAGTATAGAAAAACGATTAAAGAAGATTTATTAATCATTAGTGCGGGCTTTTTTTGCTTAGCTGTAGTATATAGCTGGTATAATTATTCTTTACATTTAATAGAGCAATCGAATTTACGCGACTTTGGAATTGAAATCAGATCAGCAAGTAATTTACAAGCAGCCTTGGCTACGCTAAGAAAAAACTTAATAAGCGATTTTCCGGAATTGGTTTTTGGATTTGCTAATACATTAGTGATTATAATAGGATGCTATGCATCGTTTTCAAAAAAATCGAATAGGTACCTAATACAATTTTCAGCATTACTATTCATTTATTGCGTTTACCATTTCCTTGAACTAAGACAAATGGATGTCCATCATTATTACATGATTCCAATTTACTTTGCAATCATAGCATTACTTTATAATGGCATAGAATTTTTGTTTAAAAAGGGTAGATACGCTTTAATCCTAATAGTATTGATAGTTCAACCTGCATTAGCTTGCATCAGAATTATACCTGCGCGATGGGGCAAGAGTGATTTAGGTATTTCACAATCATTCAGTGATCAATCAAAATTAGAAAAATTAAAATCATTCATACCTTACAATGCAAAAGTAATTGCAGGTCCTGATGAATCAGGTTGTATCTATCTATACTTCCTCCACAAAAAAGGATTTGGATACGAAAGAGAAAATCAATTAACAGAAACTAAAGAAGGTAAATTGCTTATAGAAAATTACATTGACAGAGGGGCGACTTACTTAGTTACCACAAATGCATCTGATGTAAAGAATGATATACTTGCTCAATATTTCGAAAAAGCAATTCAGTTTAACGAGTTTTATATTATCAAACTAAAAAAATGAAAAACAGAATAGCTAGTTTCAAATATGCATTGAATGGAATTCGTTTGATGTTTAAAAGCGGACCAAATTTTATTATACAACTGCTGATTGCTTTTGCAACAATAAGTGCTGGATTGTATTTTCAAATGCGTAGTGGTGAATGGACGATTATTTTAATTTGCATTGCAGGAGTTTTATCCACTGAGATGTTTAACACTGCAATTGAAAAAATGGTAAATCATTTATCACCTGAAAAGAATAAATACGCAGGCGAAATAAAAGACCTAGCTGCAGGTGCGGTATTATTATTTTCAATTATTACAGCAATCATCGGAATAATTATTTTTTATCCCTACTTGATGCACTAAAGTCCTGCGTTTGTTCTGAATAATTTTACAGCAATTGCCATAAGCACTACACCGAATACTTTTCGTATTATGCTTATGCCAGCTTTACCAAGTGCCTTTTCTAACGGTCCTACCATACGAAGTACAACATAAACTACAATCATATTCAAGGAGATTCCAATTAAAATTGTTGGAATATCGTATTGAGCGCGTAACGAGATTAAAGTAGTCATGGTTCCTGTACCAGCAATTAAAGGAAAGGCAATTGGCACGATGGAGGCAGTTTCAGGAATATCATCGCGATACAATCGTATTCCTAAAATCATCTCCAATGCTAAAAAGAAAATAACTAGTGAACCAGCAATGGCAAAAGAAGAAACATCAATGCCTATTAACTTTAAGATGCTTTCTCCAAGAAAGAGGAACAATACCATTATTACTAGTGATGCAATTGTTGCTTTTTCAGAATGAATAACACCAACCCTGTTTCTAGTTTCAATAATTACTGGTAACGAACCAATAATATCAATTACGGCAAATAATATCATTGTTACCGATATAATATCTTGAATGGATATGTTCATTGGATTATTTTTTATTTTAATTCAAAACTAATAAATTTAGGCAATATCTATTTAATGGAAAAGAGAACGCAATCTTTAAACTACAATAAATCAAATATTACAATTCGTTTCAATGAAATTAAATGATTCTGTTTTTGTTTGAATTATATTCGCATTGGATATCTAACTACCCAAATTCATAATGAATCTTAATTTACTTATTGAAAACCTAACAAATCCCGCTTTGCTTTTTTTCGTGCTGGGTATTATTGCTGTTTATTTAAAAAGTGATTTAGAAATTCCACCTAATTCTTCTAAATTTATTTCACTTTATCTACTGTTTGCTATCGGATTTAAAGGTGGGCAAGAATTATCTAATGAAGGATTTACATATGAGGTAGGATTATCTATAGCTTTTGGGATAGCCTTATCGTTAGTGATTCCAGTTTATACTTTTTTCATTTTAAAAAAGAAACTTAGTATATACGATGCCGGAGCAATTGCAGCAGCTTATGGATCAGTAAGCGCTGTTACATTTGTAACGGGTGTGAGTTATATGGAAGCACAGCATTTGCAACTGCATGGTCATATGGTTGCTATAATGGCCATGATGGAATCGCCAGCGATTATTATGGGATTGCTTTTAATTTCTATTTATAATAAAAATGATTCAGAAGCAATCGATAAAAAAAGTGCGATTACTCATTCGTTTACGAATGGAAGTGTTGTGTTAATTTTAGGAAGTTTAATTATTGGTTGCTTAGCGAGCGCAAAACAGGCAGAAGGTATTAAACCATTTACCAACGATTTATTCAAAGGATTTTTAGCCATCTTTTTATTAGATATGGGGATAACGAGTGGGAAAAAATTAAAATCGTTTTTTTCTTTTGGATGGTTCCCAATTTTATTCGCCATCCTAATTCCGTTATTCAATGGAATTGTGATTGCTTACGTGAGCTCATTTATAACTTCAGATATCGGAAGCAGATTTATGTTTGCTGTACTTGCTGCAAGTGCCTCCTATATTGCTGTACCTGCGGCTATGAAAATTTCTGTTCCTAAAGCGAACCCAGGATTATTTCTTCCCATGGCCCTGGCCGTTACATTCCCAATAAATATTACGATTGGAATGCCATTGTATTTATTAGTAGTACAAAACACCTAAAAAAATAAAAATGTGTTTAAAATAAAAATCCCCGAGCAGAACTCGGGGATTTTTTTATTTCAACTTAAACGTTTCCATAAACTTAGTGGTATAATTACCTTTTCGAAAATCTTCATTTAGCATTAGCTGCTGATGAAAAGGAATGGTTGTTTTTACACCTTCAATAACGAATTCGCTAAGTGCTCTTTCCATTGTTTGAATAGCTTCTTCTCGCGTTTGTGCAACAGTAATTAACTTTGCAATCATCGAATCATAATATGGAGGAATTGTATAACCTGCATAGATATGTGAATCGACACGAACTCCATGTCCGCCTGGCTGATGCAATACTGTTATCTTGCCTGGAGAAGGACGGAAATCATTATAAGGATCTTCTGCATTAATTCGACATTCGATCGCATGCATAGTAGGATAATGATTATTTCCGCTGATAGGTACACCTGCAGCAATCTTGATTTGTTCTTTAATCAAATCATAATTGATTACCTCTTCTGTTACTGGATGCTCTACCTGAATACGTGTATTCATTTCCATGAAGTAAAACTTCCCGTGCTTATCTACTAAGAACTCGATTGTTCCTACACCTTCGTAATTACTTGCAAGCGTAGCTTTGATTGCGGCCTCACCCATTTCGTGACGAAGTTTTTCTGTCATGAATGGAGAAGGAGTTTCTTCCAGTAATTTTTGATGGCGACGTTGAATCGAACAATCACGCTCACTTAAATGACATGCCTTTCCATATTGATCACCTGCAATCTGAATTTCAATATGACGTGGTTCTTCGATATATTTTTCCATGTACATACCATCGTTACCGAAGGCTGCACCTGCTTCTGTACGTGCAGTATCAAATGCTTTCTCTATCTCATCTTCTTTCCAAACGATACGCATTCCTTTACCTCCACCACCGGCAGTTGCTTTAAGGATTACAGGATAACCAATTTCTTTCGCATCCTTTTTAGCTTCTTCAATATCTGATATCAAACCTTCTGAACCAGGAATTGTTGGAACGCCTGCTCGCTTCATTGTTTCTTTTGCATTGGCTTTATCACCCATTGCATCGATTTGGTCAGGTGTTGCACCAATAAATTTAATTCCGTGCTGCTGACAAATAGCCGAGAACTTTGAATTCTCCGATAAGAAACCATAACCTGGATGAATTGCATCTGCATTAGTGATTTCTGCTGCAGCAATGATTCGTGGAATATTTAAATACGAATCACGACTTTGCGGCGGACCAATACATACAGCTTCATCTGCGAAGCGCACATGCAAACTTTCTTTATCTGCCGTCGAGTAAACTGCAACTGTGCGAATACCCATCTCTTTACAAGTACGGATAATACGCAATGCAATCTCGCCTCTGTTGGCAATCAATATTTTCTTAAACATAGTTTACTATTTAATGATTAAACAAGACGTCTTAGCTAGGATCAACTAAGAACAATGGCTGGTCATACTCAACAGGAGAAGAATTGTCTACTAATACTTTTACAATTCTTCCTGAAATTTCAGACTCGATTTCATTAAATAATTTCATTGCTTCGATAATACAAACCGCCTGACCAGATTTTATTTCATCTCCAACATTTACAAAGTTTGGTTTATCTGGACTAGATGCACGATAGAAAGTACCAATCATAGGACTTTTAACCGTGATGTATTTTGATTCATCATTGGATGCCGCTGGTGCAGGTGCAGGTGTTGCTGCAACAGGAGCTGGTGCTGCTTGCATTGGCATTTGCATTTGCATCATTGGAGCTGCAGTTAACACTTGCTCAACTACTCTTGGAGCTGCATTTTTAATGGTGATTTTCACCGTATCAGTTTCTAAGCTAACTTCACTTACACCTGATTTTGAAACGAACTTTATAAGTTCTTCGATTTCCTTTTTGTTCATAGAAGGAGTTTTTATGAGTCGTCAAAAATAAGCTATTTTGCTTAAAAACGATTGAATTTTGATTAAAAATTGGCCAAAATCATTGAATTTTCTTCAAAATTGAGGAAAATAACAAAAATTGACTTTAATCAAATCGAACTTAATTTATAAATTGAAAGTGAGTTTAAATTGGCTAATTAAAATTAATATGCCCACTTCACCCAAATAGAACCCCATGTAAATCCTCCACCAAAAGCAGCGATAATAATATTATCTCCCTTCTTGAATTTACTTTCCCATTCCCATAAACAAAGTGGAATTGTTCCGTTGGTTGTATTGCCGTAACGCTCAATATTAAGTGTTACTTTTTCATCGCTAACGCCCATACGACGAGCCGTTGCATCAATAATTCTTTTGTTTGCCTGATGCGGAATTAACCATGCAACATCATCCGAAGTTAAATGATTA
>CANFIN010000013.1 GCA_947447155.1 Bacteroidota bacterium
GGTCTAGCTGGAATACCCGAAGAAAATATTGATGGTCGCTCGGAAACTTGCGGCGCAGTGCTGTTACTTGAGAATCGGAATGTAATATCAGCCACAGGGAAATTAGCAGCAGGGTTTTGAGGACCTGTTTTACCTATCATCCAATAACGATCTACTGCATTAGCTGCATTGGACGCAGTTGAGTTAAACATATCAATATGTGATACTGTTGGGGGATCAGGCAAGGTGTTGCCTGACCAGTATTTAGTACCTGCTTTAAATATTCCCATGTCACCTTGTTTATGTAGGAATGTTAATGGGATATATGTAATTGCAGGAACTGCATTCGTTGTATCAACTCGATTTCCAAATGGAATAGTACGCAATGATGCAGGTGCAACGTACGAACCTATTGTCCAATTTACAATTGAATTTGCGTTTTCACTAATTAATAAACCTGTGCCTAATGTTGCTGTTCCTTGTACTAATCGTGAGAAAGCCGCTGGATTAGACCATGTCATGTTTAATTGTTTACCATTCATTACCATCTGGCCCGTTCCTAAAAAGAAGGTATCTTGGATAGAAACGGTATCGTTATTAAGATAAATAGCACGGTTAGCAGCCGACTTAGCCATACTAAACGTATAAAAAGATACTGGCTTTGTTCCAGAGATGTATTGTGTTAGTGAACTATCCATCACAAACAAACTCTTCCCAGCGCTAAAAATACCATTGTTGGTAAAACTACCTTGCACAACCACCTTCGGTTTACCATAGGTACGCTCCCATATAAAGGTTGCATTTGGGCGAAGGGTGTTGAAGGCACTTACGGTGTTGGCCACGTTAGCAACTGGACTTCCATTAGCTGTAATATCTGTGGCAACTTGCCCAATAAAAGAACCGGCAACTGGAGCTGCAGCAACAGATGACGCCAATCTTCCTAATACCAATGTCGAATTTCTTCCCGTAGATTGCGTAATATCGATATAGTCATTATTTGATGTTCCGTTACCGCCAGCATTGGAAAATGTGTATTGAATTACCAAATTACTGGTTCCATCCCATACAATCGGTGTTCCTAGGGTAAATGTATTTACTCCATAAACTATTGGCTGACTAGCATTCGTATAGGCTGTTGTTACTCCATTAATAGGAACCGTACTGGTGAACGCTGTTGGAACAGCTCCACTACATATATATCCAATATTAAAGTTAGCATAATAACGAATTGGAGTTGTTAAGTCGTTGTTTTTTACATTCAGTTGTATTGCAGTAATTTTATCTCCTCCCTGTAATCCTAATAATAACAGGTCGCTAGCAAGATAGATTATCTGCGATTGAGCAGCTTTATAGGTCTTTCCGCACAATGGTGTCATATTGTAGTTTAACAGCGTTCCTGTTGAGTTCGGGAATACGGCATTATTGATTGGCGTTTTGGTACCCACTACATTAATATAACCACTGTTATTTAAGTTTCCTGCAATTTTTAAAGTGGTTGCATTAGGAAGTGGGGCATCAATGTATAATGAATCCTGGCTAGAAATAGTCAACGATTTACAATTTGCTGCAACACCAGATTTTATTATCGGATATATATAAGGTCTTGTACCTGGATTTACGATTGATTTATCTATAACTGTAGAGTCCGTCATTGTTGGAACAGAAGGACACCAGTTTGCTGGGTTATTCCAATCACTTGTATTGCCTAACCATAATTTATAAGAAGCACTGCAATTAGGAATAATGGTTACCACAAAATCTTCACACTCCCCATAGGTGGCTGCGGTACATGGCGTCATAGTAGCTGCTGAGGATGCATAAACTTCTCTTACACGCAAACGCGTTGATCCTTGAAAAGGAGCTGGAATAGATCCCGTTGAAGGTACAGTGAATGACCATGTTGCTGTACCATTGGCAAGTAAACTAGCAAATCCCAAGCGCTCACCTGTATACGAGCTCGCACCTGCAGTACCGGTCCATGTCATTGGTAAATTATCAAATACGCCATCGCGGTTAAAATCTATCCATGCAGAAATTCCATTATTACCAGACCATGTACCCACTTTAACAGTAATAGAATAAGTTATTCCCTGTTGTAGTGTAACACTATTACCAGCTAATACAGGATTACGATATTCATAATCGGGCGGGTGACTTGTAAATGGGCAAGCTGGAAAACAAGTCACGCTAGGAGGAAATGTTGTTTGCGTAGTAGGACTATTAGGAACAGATGCTGTTGCTAAATTTACGCCATTACCAATGTTGGTTCCTCCATAACCAATTAAAGAAACCCCTGCTACATAATCATTATTTGTATAGGTCGCCCATGAAGTCCCAACCGTATAGCTTGGGAGGCAATAAGGGATATCTATCTGACAAGCTCCTGCCAATGTGAAAGTAGTAGTTAGTGCCGATGTACATGTTGAAGCGTCTGCCCCTGAACTTGGACAACTATTAGGACCTCCTCCTACAACTGCTCCCCTAAAATCACCATCCAAATAATCACCTCCAACTGCCGCAGGTTTTAAATCATATACCAACCAGAAATAGGTAGTATCATATTCCAAATAGAAGCAGCTCCCTGACGCATTTTGAAAATCGAGATTGGTTCCTACTCCTGTTAATGTTGAGCCAAAAGTGCTTTTTGGGTAAGAAGCTCCAGCAATCCCTGTGGTACTCGGGAATGGAGTGACATAGGAGCTATTGAATTGCTCATATCCTCCTGTATAGTAAATTTTTGCATTTAATATGTCTGTTGAAGCATTACTCGAACCATTGGTATTGAATAAAAGAGAGTCTAATTTGACGGGGTTGTTGGTTCCTGCTGTTGTTAATGCTCCGCAACCTGAGTTACCCCCTACCACACAACGAACACCCAATATCCATTGGTTAGTTGCTCCAGCTGAGGTAGTCGCTGCATTTTGTTGTAATAAATCAAATTTAACATCTGTGGCAAGCATTGCTGCTGGATAAGTATTAACCGTAAAATTATCTAGATACATATTGTTACCAATCGCCGTAATACCACGAATTATAAAGTAATTGCGTTTAGTATTGTAAGTCGCTGCAGGCAATGTGAATTTATATTCGTACCAATTACCAGTAGCAACACTAGGAGCCATAGTAGATAAACGATTAATTACATTTGTCCCAGCTTGATGATTGATAGGTGTTAATGTTGCACCATTGCCAGGAGAAACACCCGACCAAAATACTTCTAAGCGATCATTATTGGAAGGAAAAACATTATCACGATAAACCCAGAAACTAAGGGTTGGATTCACTCCAGCATTATTACTAAAGTCGAATGATTTAGAAATAATATATGCGGTATCTGTACTAGACACAAATGAGTTTAACATAATCACATTTGCTCCACCACCAACTCCCGAAATAGTAGTTGCTGAGAAAGAAGTACCACTGGCTGGATAACCGACATTAAGGGCTGGTGCAACTGGATTTGCTGTAGTAGCCGCTGATATTCTTGTGAATTCGGCAACAATACCCTTTCGCGCTTTCCAACCTGGCATTGGGAAAAATCCAGATTCGGCACTTTCAGTTTGAGTTACAACCTGTGCTCTAACATCCATTGTACCAAAAGAAATTAAAATCAAAAGGAGAATCATAACGGAGTTCAATCCTTTTTTTAAATAGCTAAACTTGTAGTTGATTTTCATACGCAATAATATTTTTTACTAGATAAACAATCAACCGAAACTAAATAATTCAGATGATGGTTTGATGTTTTTATTTACTTAATTGTGAAATGTCGTTAACATTTCAGTGGAAGTATTTATTCCAATTTGGAGGTAAATATAAAAATCTGAGTTGTATTTATCAAGTGTTCTAATGAGTAAATGGTTAGTAATTTCTCCAAATCCCTTTATCAATTGGTCAAAGTACCGTTTCTATAGGCGAATCCCTGTTAACTAGGGTAATTTCTGAAATGATACAACAAGATTGTTTTTCAATTAATTAAGCTTATTATTGGATATTTTTCAGTTTATCTTATTTCGTTTTACCTTCGCGAGTTCAATGAAACCGATTTTCACAAAAAAAGTTACAATAGCTGAGCAAAAAGACATAGCTCTGCATTTAAATCAATTGGGCATTAACCAAAACCACTTTTCTATATTTGAAACACAGCTTAATAATGACTCAAATAAAACATATGATTTAATCGCAGGATTAGGCGATAAAAAAACATTTAAGCTTAAACATAAAAGTCTTAATTCTGTTGATGAATTCTTAAGTAATTCAGTAAACGATTGGAAATTTATTCAAATTAATTATAATTTGTATAAATCTATATATACCGAATTGCCGTCTGACAAAAAAACATCTTTTGAGTTTGACCTAATCACAATTATTGTCCCAGAAACAGTTGTAACAATTAAAAATGATGAATTATCGATTTACAGTGAAGATGCGTCTGCTTTTGATCTAATTTTAAATGGTATCGACAATAAGCCAACGATAGGTAACAAACAAAATAATAAGCTTTTAAAATTTACAACTTTTCAAGAATACTTGCTTCAATTTAATAAAATACAAAATCACTTAAAGCGCGGGGATATTTACGAAGTTAATTATTGTATTCCTTTTATAATAAAAACCAATCAGCTTAACTTAATTGATATATATAACAAACAAAAAAACATCTCTCCTGCACCATTTACATCATTTGTAAAATGTGAAAACGATTTTATACTTTGTGCCAGCCCTGAGCGATTTATTCAAAAATCTGGTTCGAAAATTACTTGTCAGCCTATGAAAGGAACCATAAAAAAATCAGATAATGAAGAAGAAAATGAAGCACTAAAATCAAAGCTATCAATAAGTGAAAAAGAACGGGCCGAAAATGTAATGATTGTAGATTTAACGCGTAACGATCTAAGTAAAATTGCTGAAAAATCAAGTATTACAGTTAAAGAATTGTTTGGCATCTATGAATTCCCACATGTATTTCAAATGATATCAACTATTGAAGCCAATATAAAGCAGAATACTCTATTTTCAGAGATATTAAAAGCTCTTTTCCCAATGGGATCTATGACTGGCGCCCCAAAAATGAATGCGATTAAAATAATTGATGAGGTTGAGAGCTTTTCGAGGGACTTATTCAGTGGCTCCATCGGATATATAGACCCAAAAGGGGATTTTGATTTTAACGTTGTTATTAGAAGTATTTTATATAACCAAGAAAAACAAGAAGCGCTGGTTGCGGCAGGTGGAGCAATTACAATACACTGTAATGCTGAAGATGAGTATAAAGAATGCCTTCTTAAAGCAAACGCTAATTTAAAATTACTTGGCATTGACCAATCTGACTTAAATTTGCAACAAGCATGAAGTCGGATTTAACAATAGAAAATGAAGTAGCCACTATTTTAAAGAGCGCAAGTTCTTCAAAAATAGTATTGGCTGTCTCTGGCGGCATTGATTCAATGGTGTTGTTACATCTTTTAAAAAAGTTTTCTACAAAATTCGAAGTTGCTCATTGCAATTTTAATTTAAGAGGAGAAGAAAGTGAGAAAGATTATCTGTTTGTAAAAAAGATATCCCTTCAAAATGATATTGTTTTTAATGGGACAAAGTTCGAAACACAATCATTTGCAAAGCAAAACGGCATATCTATTCAGATGGCCGCTAGAGATCTTCGTTATAAATGGTTCAATGAAATAATTCAAAACAAAAAACTGGATTTATTAGTTACAGCACATCATAAAGACGATCAGATTGAAACACTTTTGTTGAATTTATTTAGAGGTAAAGGAAATTTTTCATGGGAAGGAATGCATGTATTCCAAAACAAAATTGTGCGACCATTATTGAATTTTTCTAAGCAGGAACTGATTGCTTATGCGATAGAAAACAAAATTGAATGGAGAGAGGACAGCAGTAATGAAAAATCGGAGTATCAACGAAACTACCTTCGCAACGAGTTAATTCCACAACTTGCAAAACAATTTCCTTCTCTCGAGAACAACTTATTGCAATTTGCAGAAATAAACAAGTATAACAATTCTATACTTCGTCGTTTTATCAATCAAAAGAAAAAAGAACTTTGTAAAATAGAAGGGGCTTTTCTAAAAATAAATTGCGACTTATTGAAACATGAAGATGATCCTGAAATGCTATTATTCCATCTGATTCATTCCTACGGTTTCAATCTTGAAAATTGCATACAATTGCTCCAATCTGTAAACAGCTCGGGGAAGAAATTTTTCAGTAAAAATTATATTGCATTGATTGACCGGAAAAATATTCTGATTAAAAAAAGTGAAGTAAAAAATAATCCATCTATAATTATTGGCGACAGCTTTAATAGCGTAACATATAACGACTATTTATTTCAATTTTCTGAAATAAAAAACCAACAAATAGAATTAAAAACAAATTTAAAATCGATTGCCCTAATTGATAAGGCATTGATTACTGAACAGCTTGAAATAAGAACCTACAGAGAAGGCGATTATTTTCATCCTTTAGGTATGAGTGGAAAAAAACTACTGAGCGATTTTTTTATTGATGAGAAAATAAACGATTTTTTAAAAACAGAAATTCCATTGCTTTGTTGTGACGGTAAAATTATTTGGGTTGCAGGCTTTCGACTAGATGACCGATTTAAAGTTACTGAAAACACCACCTCAATATTGAGAGTAGAATTATCTGTAGCTAATTCATAGATTCAATTTCAACAATTAACCTCTTTTTAAAGCAACATCCTTTCGCTGAAAGGTATTAAATCCTTATTTTTGCGCCTCAAACAATTAACTATGCAAAGAGGACCTATTTCACAATTCATGGAGAAGCATTACTTACATTTCAATGCTGCTGCCATGGTAGATGCTGCCAAAGGATATGAAACACACTTATTAGAAGGTGGGAAAATGATGATTACGCTAGCAGGTGCGATGAGCACTGCCGAGTTAGGAATATCGTTAGCCGATATGATTAGAGAAGGGAAATTAGACATTATATCATGCACAGGAGCGAATCTGGAGGAAGATATCATGAATTTAGTAGCTCACTCACATTACAAGCGTGTTCCACATTATCGTGATTTAAGTCCGCAAGATGAATGGGAATTATTGGAAGGAGGTTATAATCGTGTAACAGACACCTGTATTCCTGAAGAAGAGGCTTTTCGCAGAATTCAAAAACATATTTTCAAGCAATGGAAAGATGCTCAAGATGCGGGTGAAAGATTTTTCCCTCATGAATATATGTACAAGATGCTTTTAAGCAAAGAAATGGAGCAGTATTATGAAATTGATCCAAAAAATAGCTGGATGATTGCTGCTGCAGAAAGAAATTTGCCGATTATTGTTCCTGGTTGGGAAGATAGCACGATGGGAAATATTTTTGCGTCATACTGTATTAAAGGAATATTAAATCCATCCACCATGAAAAGTGGAATTGAATACATGACATGGTTAGCAGATTGGTACATTAAAAATTCAGAAGGCAAAGGAGTAGGATTTTTCCAGATTGGTGGTGGTATTGCCGGCGACTTCCCTATTTGTGTTGTTCCAATGTTATATCAGGATATGGAGATGGAGAACATTCCATTCTGGAGTTATTTCTGTCAGATAAGTGATTCGACAACAAGTTATGGATCTTATTCGGGAGCAGTTCCAAATGAAAAAATTACTTGGGGTAAATTAGACATACATACGCCAAAATTTATTGTTGAATCAGATGCTTCAATTGTTGCACCCTTAATTTTTGCGTGGATATTAAAACAGTAATTTTTACGTTAGCTGCAAATCATGTCTGATTCATTAATTATAATACCTACTTATAACGAGAAAGAAAACATCGGTAGAATGTTAACTAACTTGATGTCGCTTCCGTTTGCGTTTGATGTATTAGTCATTGATGATAATTCCAAAGACGGAACAGCAACCATCGTAAAAGATCACATACAACAGTTCCCAAATCGAATTTTCATTGAAGAAAGAAGTGGGAAGTTAGGTTTGGGAACTGCTTATATACATGGTTTTAAATGGGCATTACAAAAAAATTACGATTTTATTTTTGAAATGGATGCTGACTTTTCTCATAACCCGAATGATTTAATAAGACTTCGCGAAGCTTGCATAAACAACAAAGCTGATATGAGTATTGGCTCTCGCTATATTACAGGCGTTAATGTTGTAAACTGGCCGATGGGAAGAGTGATGATGTCGTACTTCGCTTCAATGTATGTACGCATTATAACGGGCATGTCTATACGCGATACAACAGCAGGATTTAAATGTTATAATCGAAAAGTATTGGAGTCGATCAACTTTGATAAAATCAGGTTTACTGGCTACGCTTTTCAGATTGAAATGAAATTTGCTGCCTGGAAATTAGGATTTAAAATTACAGAAGTGCCTATCATTTTTACGGATCGCAGTGAAGGTCAATCGAAGATGAGTGGTGGGATTTTTAAAGAAGCGATTTTTGGTGTTTTGTCAATCAAGATAAAATCCTGGTTTAGCAGCTATAAGAAAAAAGATTAAGCAGCTTTAGACTTTCTAAGCGTAACAAAACCAGCAATACCCATTAATAATGATGCGAGCAAAATCACAAACTTAATTGAAGTTTGAAGTTCATGATTAGGGAAAGCTAGCATCAAAATAAAAATTGACATGGTAAATCCTATACCACCTAACATTCCTGCACCAGCAATTTTTCTGAAATCACAACCTTCTGGCAGTTTACCTATCCCCGATTTTACGATCATTTTTGTTGAATAATAAATCCCAACTGGCTTTCCAATTATTAAGCCCAAGAAAACACCAATTGTTGCAGTATTTATCCACTCGCTCAAAGAAGAGAACTCGAGCTTCATAGCAGTATTTGCAACAGCAAACAATGGCAAGATTAAATAATCAACAGGTATAGTAAGCGAATTCTGCAAACGCTCTAACGGCGACCCGATACCGCTGCGGTCTTTTAATGGAATAAATAATGCAGTCATAACACCTGCAATTGTTGCGTGAACGCCGGAACATAAAATAAAATACCATGATATTAAACCAAGTAATAAATAATAGATTGTATTTTTAATTTTAAGAAAATTCATTGTTATCATCAAACAAAAAACAACTGCTGCATAAATTAAAAAATTAAGCATTAATTGATGACTATAAAATATTGCAATGACAATTACAGCTCCTAGATCATCAATAATAGCCAATGACATTAGAAACAATTTTAATCCTGCCGGAATATTTTTACCTGCCAGACTCAGAATAGCAATTGCAAATGCAATATCAGTTGCCATAGGTATTCCCCATCCATTTGCCGTTGAACTATTGAAATTTAATATTAGATAAATTGCTGCGGGCACAACCATCCCTCCTATTGCAGCTACGATAGGGGTTATTGATTTTTTAAATGAGGACAACTCTCCGATTACAAACTCCCTTTTAATTTCTAATCCTACATGCAAAAAGAAAATCGCCATTAAAAAATCATTAATAACAAAAAGAAGATTTTCTTGATGACCAGAAAAGGAAAATCGATTTACATTCCAGAGATCAATATACTTTTCTGAATATGAAGAATTCGATAATATCAAAGATAAAATAGTAACTGCAAGTAACAAAACACCAGTAGAGCGAAAATAAGAACTCCACTTTATAAATGTATTTTTAATTGCAGTCATAAGATGCTATACGAATTTATCGCCTCTTTTTAACTTGACATCATTAACAAACTGTCTAATTTGTTGCTCATCTGATTTTTTACAAACCAACAAAATAGAATCGGACTCCACAACAATATAATCATCGAGACCTTGCAATACAACTAATTTATCTTTTGGCACATTTACAATACAATTCTTAGTATCATAAGCCATGACATGCTTACCTACAATAGCATTATCATTTTCGTCATGCTTAATATGTTCGTATAAAGAGCCATAAGTACCGAGATCGCTCCATCCAAACTCGGCTCCCATTACATGTACATTTTTTGCTTTTTCCATCACGCCAAAATCGATAGAAATATTTGTTGCCTGATGAAAGGCCTGATGAATAAACACTGCTTCATTTGCCGTATCGTAAGTGTTTTCTTCTGCTTCAAAAATTGAAAACATTTCAGGAAGATATGATTCAAATGCTTTTAATATTGCATTTACATTCCAAAGAAAGATACCTGCGTTCCAAAGAAACTCTCCTGATTGCAAAAAGAATTTTGCCATTTCAAGATTAGGTTTTTCGGTGAAAGTTTTCACTTTAGAAATTTTATTTTCTGCTATTGATTTATCATCGATAAACTGAATATATCCATAGCCTGTATCTGGCCTGCTTGGTTGAATACCCAAAGTTAAAAGGACATCGTTTTCACATGTAAAATCTAAACCTTGTTTAATTGCACGAACAAAGGCCTCCTCTTTTAGAATCACATGATCGCTAGGTGCTACAACAATATTTGCGTTAGGATTACGCAATGCAATTTTTTTAGCAGCATACAAAATGCATGGCGCTGTATTCTTACGGAATGGCTCTGCTAAAATTTGATTTTCATTAATTTCTGGTAGTTGTTCTTTTACAAGATTTATATAATCAATATTTGTAACGATTATAATATTCTCTTTAGGACAAACATTTAAAAACCGTTTGAATGTTTGTTGCAATAATGACTTGCCCGTACCTAGAATATCCAAAAACTGCTTCGGGTGGGCATTACGACTCATAGGCCAAAATCTGCTACCTACGCCGCCTGCCATAATCACGCAATAATTATTTTCCATACTAAAAATTTAATTCGCGTATTACGCTAATTATTAAGTTAAGTTGTTATTAACTACTTTAATGATGATAATGCTTTATGCAAAGCTTCCATCATCACTGGAATATTTTCTTTTTTACAGGTTCCAACTGATAATCTATACCATGTTGACTCCTTTGCTGCACCAAACGCTGAGAATGGAACTACCGCCATCTTTGCTTCATTCAAAATAAAGTCTGTGATATCATCTGTTGTTGCCAAGACTTTGCCTTGTTGCGTTGATTTACCTTTAATTTCAAATTGTATCGTAAGATAGATTGCAGCCATGGGCTCTATACAATTTACCCCTAAACTCTTCATGGATTGAAATCCTTTATAAAACGATTCTAATCGTTCATACACCTCTTTTTTAAAAAACTCGATATACTTATCAAATTCCTGATGGTTAGCCATAAAACGAGCGGATGCTACTTGCTCTGCTTTAGGCGACCATGCACCAATATGAGAAAGGATCGATTTCATTTTATCAATGATAGCTGCTGGTCCAAACGCCCAACCAACACGAATCCCTGTAGCTGCAATTGACTTAGACAATCCATCAACAAAAATAGTATACGGTCTTAATTCAGGGAATAGCGTAACTGGATCATAATGCTTATTTGAACCAAATGTTAATGCAGAATAAATTTGATCATACATTACATACAATGGTTTTTCATTATCGCCCCTTGATTTATTTTCTTCGATTACCAATTTGCAGATTTCACTTAACTGCTCCTTAGACATTACAGTTCCTGTTGGATTTTGTGGAGAGCAAAGCGCCAATAAGCAAGCGCCTTTAATATGCGGGCGAAGATCATCTGCCGTTGGCATAAAATTATTTTCCGGAAAAACTTCAACAGCTATACCATTTGCTTGCATTAAATGACAATAGTGATTATTATTCCAGCTAGGCACTGGATAAACCACTTTGTCACAAGGATCAACAATAGTTGAATAAATACCATAGATTACCGGACGAGCACCTCCCGCAATTAATACTTCTTCAGGAGAATAATTTAAATTTTGAAAACGATTGATAAATGAGGAGACTTCTTTCCGTAAATCAAGCATCCCATTTGCAACAGGATAATTAGTGTGACCTTCGGTATAAGCCTTGATTATTTCATCTCGTAATAGTGCAGGTATTGGAAAAATTGCCGGATCAAAATCTCCAATTGTAAGATTAGCAATTGGCTCTCCTTTTTTAATTAGCTCATTTACTTCATTTGCAAGCTTTATAATTTCAGAGCCAATTAAATGCTCTGCCATATTTGAAACCTTCATTTTTTGCTGTTGTAATATTTCTACTGACATAGACTATATTGATAGTATGCAAACCTACATATAATTTAAAATTAACTGAACAGAAAACATAAAATATTGTATTTCCGTTTACATCACAATAAAAGTAGTGACTTTTAATATTAAATTGCCTTTATCAATCAATTTGTTAATTAAAATCAACGTTTAAAAACTATAAATTTTACATTATTCAATATCTTAGCACCTATGTTTTCAAGAAAGATATTTTTAATTATCAGTTATTTATTTTTTAGTAGTACAATATTCGCAGCTAAAGTCAGAATAGAGGGATTACAAACTGTTTCATTAAGTGTTACCGAATTAAACAATCAATATGAACGAGGTGTTAAATTTTGGGAAACTGGAGATGGCAGGAGTGCTTTTTTAGCGTTAGATAGCTTAAGGAAAATTGAATTGACAGGCGAGAATGCTATGATTAAAAGTAAAGGCATGATTTATCTTGCAAAGTGTTTTTACTCTCAAAAAAACTTCAGTTACGCTATTAATTATTCTACGCTCGCACTTGATTTTGGGAAAGATAGTTTACTTGTTGACCAACGCGCTAGTCTTTATGAAATGCTAATAACAAGTTTTCATGAGACGCACAACAATGTTCAAGAACTATTTTATTTCCAATTAAAAAAATCTTTAAACGATAGCATTGAATATTTAAAAATGCAACTTCAAGTTGATTCTTTGAAAAAAGAACTAGAAGTACAAAGAAAAATAATACCTACTGAAAATACTGACTCCTCTGAAGATACTGCATCATTGTTTTACAAGGCATTTTGCAGCTTAACACCGCAAACCATAATCTATACTTTAATTGGATTTTTCACTTTTGTAATAGCTCTGTTTTTAGCTTTTAAAAAAAACAAAAACAAGCCAAAGAATAAAACATTATCGACTACTGAAACTCCAAAAATTGATACTAACGAAAATAAAAATGCGAACGCGCTTATTGAAAAAATCGCCAAAGTTGAACTAGTTTTTATTCGTGCAGATGTATTAGGGGAATATGGCAATAAGAAAACGGTTGTAAAAATTATTAATGATTACAATACACAGTTGCCATTAATAATAAAAAATTTAGACGAGGCTATAACATCAAATGATAATGAACCAATCATTACTGCATTATCTTATTTAAAGCCTTACTTAACTGCATTCGGAATGTCGGCCACCTTGGCCATGCTAAACGAAGTAGAGACTGAAGCAGCAACAGAAAAAACCACTAGACTATTATCCAGAGTTTTTCAGATCCGAAATCATATTCGACGTGCGCACGATGAAACGATTGCGTTGATTGAGGTATTAGGCTAGTTTACTTCGATCCCGAAGCCTCGGGACGCTCAGCAAACTACTTTATCGGCTGCGCTCAGCAAACTAATTATCTGAAGTGATTATTAAAAGAAATTTGACTAGGTTGCTTCGGCTACGCTCAGCAACCTAATTTATCCAATTAAATTAAAACGAACTTGACTAGGTTACTGAGCGTAGCTGAAGTAACCGTGATGACTAATTTAAGGCAGACAAAATTTTATTTTCAACCGCTTCGCTATTCCAGATTTGCTCGATATTATCCATTGCCATTACTGACTGCATAATTGATTCTTGCTTGGTTCCAATTCTTAATGCTTCACTATAGCGTATTTGTGGGCTATAAGTAACCATCGTGTAAAGAGGGATCCATTTATCAGGATGTTTTTCATTAAACCATGCTTCAATTTTTTTCTGCAATAGGAAAGCAGGATTACCTACTCTATCGCGCATCTCAATAAAGTTGGCTAATGCTAATTCAGCAATTGCATCTGCATCTGGCTTTCTTAAATTTTGAAACTCCTCAAAAATAGCATCCCAATTTTCTCCGTGCATTTCCATTAATTCATTCAGCACAACACAATCTTCAAATCCGCAATTCATCCCTTGTCCGTAGAAAGGCACAATTGCATGCGCAGCATCTCCCAACATAAGAACTTTATCCTGATAACGCCAAGGGAAACAACGAACAGTTACTAATGATGAAGATGGATTATTAAAGAAATCTTGTTTAAGTGTGGGAACCAGGGGAATCAAATCAGCAAAATTATCTTCGAAGAACTTCATCATTTTTTCTTCGGTGTCAATTGCTTTAAATGACTCCTGACCATTCATAGGATAGAACAAGGTACACGTAAAGCTCTTATCCATATTAGGCAATGCAATTATCATAAACGAATTGCGTGGCCAGATATGCAACGCACTTGGATCCATAGCAAACTCTCCATCAGCAGTTGGAGGAATAGTTAATTCCTTATAGCCATGCTCCAGATATGTTTGTGAATAATTAAACATATCCGTTGTTAACTGAAACTGTAAACGGCCTGATGAATATGCACCATCGGTAGAAAATATACGATTTGGATGCACTTCTACAATTTCGTTTGTTTCTGTGTTTTCAAACTTTGCAGAACATGATTTTAAATTGACGTCCAAACAACGATGATTAAAAATAATTTTTACTCCATGCTCTTCGGCTAAATCCATCAAAACACAATTTAATCCACCACGCGAAACGGAATTGATTACCTGTCCATCTTTACCATATGCTTGATAAGTCAGTTCTCCTTTAACACTATGCATCATACGACCCGCCATTGGAATTGCAACTTTTTTTATTTCATCAACAATTCCTACACCCGCTAATCCTCTCCAACCTCTATCGCTTAGTGCAAGATTAATCGAACGACCGGCACTGATTCTGTTTTTTCTTAGATCGGGACGACGTTCATAAACAGTAACATTATATCCACGTTTTGCTAAATAGATACTTAACAATGAACCAACAAGACCTGAACCGATAACAGTAAAATTTTTCATGATAGAAATATGATTTTCAAGCGCCAAATTAAACAAAACAGCTGTATTTATTTATTTAAATTTGCAGTATATGAATAAGATCAAAATGAGAAAAATATTATTACTTGTAATTACTCTTTTTACACTTGTTAAATCTGTCGATGCACAAATAAAAATTCTATTTGATGCGAGCAAGGCAGAAGCTGCCGGAAATGCAGATTGGGTAATAGATGCAGACTTAAATAATATTGGTTTTTTTAATGGGCCAGCACAAATTGGTGGCACAGAATCAAATGCTCAAAGATTTCCAACGCCTTTGCAATCCACCATTACTAGCACATCGACTGAAAATACCTGGATGGGTGGAATTTCTGCATGGGGAATTGATTGTGTGAAGAAAGGATATACGGTGGAGAGCTTACCTTATAATGGTCAAATTACATACGGTCAAAGTAGCAATGCACAAGACTTATCAAATTATAAAGTGTATATAGTTTGTGAGCCCAATATTTTATTTACCACTGCTCAAAAAACTGCAATGATGCAGTTCGTACAAAACGGTGGTGGTTTATTTATGATATGTGATCATGCTAATAGTGATCGTAACGGAGATAATTATGATTCGCAAATGATATGGAACGATTTTATTTTAAACAATCCCGTACAAAATAATGCGTTCGGATTTAAATTCGATTCGGTTGATGTATCACAGATAAGCACCAATATAGCTGCATTAGCAACAGATACATTATTACATGGACCATTTGGCAATGTAACATCGCTTGAATTTAATGGAGGAACTACAATGACACTTACACCAGCTGCTAATGCAAATGTTAAAGGTATTATTTATAAAAATGGAAGCAACAACAATGGCAATACTAACGTGATGATGTTATGTTCGAGATATGGCTTAGGCAAAATAGCTGCTTTGGGTGATAGCTCTCCAGCTGATGATGGTACCGGTGACCCTAACGATGTGCTGTATGATGGTTATATTACAGGGGCGAATGGGAATCATAAAAAACTAATTATGAACACTACATTCTGGCTAGTAAACAATTTGGTGACTAGCATTGAAAACAACCAACCTAGTAGCTTTAATATTTTCCCGAATCCATTTTCTGATGAACTAACTATTTCGCTAGCTGAAAATAAAAATTCAGCATTTGAAATAATAAATTTATCCGGTCAAGTTGTTTATGGATTTACTGTAGGAGAAAAATTTTCAGCAACAATTGATTTAAGTTTTTTAACGCCCGGAATGTATA
Source organism: Bacteroidota bacterium (assembly GCA_947447155.1). GTDB lineage: Bacteria > Bacteroidota > Bacteroidia > AKYH767-A > OLB10 > CAINEC01. The sequence goes on from CANFIN010000013.1 coordinate 16,167, forward strand.
TCCTTCAGAATAAAGAAAGCAAAGGTGATTGTCAGAAAATAATAAAGTTCTGATTAACTCTATTCTAATAATAGAATAAGGTGTCAGTTAAAATCATTTCTACAATTTTATCTAGGCGCAATTCCTTTTCATGCTTTTGAAAGCAATGAATCTGCTAACATTTCCATTGAATTTAGTGCTTGGCAATTATGATAATCCTCATTAATTGATTTGTCATAATTTATTTGACTACATTTAACAATTGTAAATTTGTTATGAAAAAAATATTCATACTACTTTTTGTTACTTTTTATTTAAATACCAACGCACAGTACGTATCAATTCCCGATGCAAATTTTGCAGCATACCTCCAGGGAATAATACCAGCAGCAATGAATGGCAATCAATTAGACACTTCTAGTACACTTGTTACAACAATTACTCATTCAATAAATGTTAACAGCCTAAATATTTCGAATTTATATGGGGTTGAGTTTTTTAAAACTCTTACCTATATAGATTGTAGCATGAATCCTCCCTTAACAAGTCTTCCAACTTTACCCAATACGCTAAAATATTTATTTTGTGTGGGAAATTTTAATCTATCAACTCTTCCAATTTTACCCAATTCAATAACCTATATTAATTGCTCTCATAGCTCCCTAACAACTCTTCCTCCATTACCGAACTCACTCGACACTTTAAATTGCATGGCAAACCAATTAACAAGTTTACCAGCATTGCCAAATTCACTCATCTATTTACACTGTGGAGATAACTCAATAAGTTCATTACCAACTTTACCTAATGACCTTACTTACTTGGACTGCTCTTTTTGTAGCTTAACTTCAATTCCACCGCTACCCAACGTATTACGATATTTAAATTGCTATACAAACAACATCAGTTGCTTCCCTCATTTCCCTAATTCGATAAACTATTTACTTTTAGATGGCAACTCCTATAATTGCTTGCCAAACTATATTTCTGCTATGAGTGTTGCTAATTTAGCAACTCCTCTATGTGGGCCTAGCAATACACATGGCTGTCCAATATCAGCTCCAGAAATTTGTGTTGTTACAACAGACAGTATATCTGCCTTTAATTATAATATTATACAATGGGATAATACAATTTATCCGAATGTTGATAGCTTTTTAGTTTATCGCTTTGATGCTATTTCTTCTTCTTATTTACAAATTGGTTCTTTAAATGCTTCGTCAAATGAGTTTATTGATACAGCATTTAGCATTGGCGGTCCAAACGGTGGAAATCCTCAATATGCGAGTTGGAAATATAAATTAGCTATTAGAGATATCTCAGGCAACATTGGACAACAAAGTTATTATCACCAAACAATGTTTGTTCAAGAAAGTGGTGCAAATTTTTCTTGGAACCCATACACAATAGAATCAGGACAAGGACAAATAAATCCGGTAACAGGATATTTATTTTTACGAGATGACAATAATAGCGGCAATTGGCATACTCTGGTAACTATCTCAAGCAATTCAACAACAGATCCAAATTATTCAAATTATCCAAATGGAAATTGGAGAATAGATGCATTAGGTTTTAATTGTACATCTAACCTAAAAAAATCTCGAAGCAATACAACCAAGCAAGTTCCCACTTCTACATCTTCAAATAATTACAAGCAAATAAATATCTACCCAAACCCAACAAACGACCAATTCTTGATTGATGCAAATACTACAGAAAAAATAAATGTAGATTTATATGACATAAATGGAGGACACATTTTCAGGAAAAGCGTGAATGACAAATCAGGAATTGACGTATCGAGTTTAAATGGAGGCGTATATACAGCGAGAATTAAAACTTTAGACCAGATTATTAGTAAAAAGCTAGTTATCATTCGAAGATAAAGGTGATTGGCGGAAAATAATAAAAATATAAATCTACTGTTGAATTATTATTACAAATTTTCTAAAGCATCTTTTAAAAACATGCCGAATCGATAAACATCACTAAAACTATTATATAACGGCACCGGAGCTACGCGAATAACGCCACTTCCTCTGCCCTCTTGATCGGGTTCACGCCAATCGGAAATAACACCTTTACTTGTTAAGATATCGAAAATTCTTTTGCCATCCGTTTCAAACTGTAATGAAAGTTGACAACCCTGTTGTTGGTCAGCAAATGGGGTTATCACATTTACTAAATCACTTTTATTACAACTTGTAAGCACCTCTGCAATTACAAATTTAAGGTACGATGTAAGCGCATGACTTTTTTTCACTAATCGATCCAAACCTGCTTCATCAAACAATTCGAAAGAAGCTCGCAATGCTGCCATTTCTAAAATAGGAGCATTACTTAATTGCCAGCTATCAGCAGTGAGTACAGGCGTAAACTGATGTGGCATTTTAAACCTTGTTGAAGGATCATTACCCCACCACCCCGCAAAGCGTGGAAGATGTGAATTCTTTACATGCTTTTCATTCACATAAATTCCTCCTACGGTTCCAGGGCCACCGTTTAAATATTTGTAAGAGCACCATGCAGCAAAATCAACATTCCATTTATGCAACTCAAGTTTTAAGTTTCCTGCTGCGTGAGCTAAATCAAAACCTGAGTAAGCACCTACTTCATGTGCTGCTTCTGTTATTTTTTTAAAGTCGAGTACTTGTCCTGTGAAATAATGAACCCCACCAAACATAACTAACGCTAACTCATCACCGCAATCATCAATTGCTTGTAAAATATCCTTTTCATTAATTAATTCAGAGCCTTCTGTTGGCTCTATTTCAATAATTGCATCATCTGGATCGAAGCCATGAAAGCGAGCTTGTGACTGAAGAGCATAGCGATCAGAAGGAAATGCGCCTGCTTCACATATAATCTTATATCGATCTTTAGTTGGTCTGTAAAAAGAGACTAAAAGTAAATGAAGGTTCACCGTTAAGTGATTCATTATTGCAACTTCAATAGGCTTTGCACCTACAATTCGTGCTGCAGAATTACGAACTAATTCATGATAGGCAAACCAACCTGTATCTTTTTTAAAATGACCTTCTACTCCTAACTGCGCCCAATCTGTTAATTCCTGATTGACATAAATAACAGCATTCTTAGGCTGTAATCCTAATGAGTTACCACAAAAGTAAACGGTATCCTCTCCATTGTGTTGAGGAATATTAAAACGGTCACGCATATACGCTAACTCGTCATTGCTGTCTAATTTTTCGCCAAAGGCTTTTGTGTTTTCGAATGTGTTCGTCAAACTCATTGTTTGAATTATTGATTTAAACAAAAGAAGGCACTCAAAAGAGTGCCTTCGCTAATTATTATTTTTTATTACTGATCATGCGGTGTATTACTCTCAGGTGTTTCAGAAAAAGGAACTGTTTGAGGAATGAAATCATCTGGAGCACCTGGCTTACCATAATCATATGGCCAACGGTGAACTTCAGGAATAGCTCCTGGCCAATTACCATGTAAATGCTCTATAGGGGCTGTCCACTCAAGCGTATTTGCTTTCCATGGATTTTGAACAGATTTTTTACCGTATTTAATACTATAATAGAAATTAAATAAGAATATAAATTGAGCTAAACCACCGATTATTGCAAATACAGTTACAATATGATTAATATTTACTAAAGTATCAAACGCATCGTATGAAGTAAAAGCATAATAACGGCGAGGCAAACCCGCTAATCCTAAGAAATGCATTGGGAAGAAAGTACCATACAATCCGATTAATGTTAACCAGAAGTGAATGAAACCTAATTTCATATTCATCATTCTTCCGTACATACGCGGGAACCAATGATAAACACCAGCAAACATTCCGAAGAAAGCAGAAGACCCCATTACGATATGGAAATGAGCAACTACGAAATAAGTATCATGAACGTTTATATCTAATGCTGAATCACCTAAAATGATACCTGTTAATCCACCGGTAATGAACGTAGATACTAAGCCAATTGCAAACAACATCTGAGGGGTAAATTGAATATTACCTCTCCATAACGTTGTGATATAGTTGAACACTTTTACAGCGGAAGGAATCGCAACTAATAATGTTGTAAATACGAATACTGAACCTAAGAACGGATTCATACCTGTTACGAACATATGGTGCCCCCATACAACGAACGATAAGAAAGCGATTACTAAAATTGAACCTATCATGGCTTTATAACCAAAGATTGGCTTACGTGAATTTACAGATATTACTTCAGAAGTTAAACCAAGGGCTGGTAATAATACGATATAAACCTCTGGGTGACCTAAGAACCAGAATAAATGCTGATATAAAATTGGGGAACCACCCGCATGATCTAATGGAGCACCATCAATAAATATGTCACTCAAATAGAAACTAGTTCCAAAACTCCTATCAAATACTAGTAGTAATGCTGCAGCTAATAAAACAGGGAAAGATAATACTCCTAAAATCGCAGTAACAAAGAACGCCCATATTGTTAATGGAAGGCGTGTCATCTTCATACCTTTGGTTCTTAAGTTAATAACTGTAGTGATATAGTTTATACCACCTAATAATGATGAGGCAATAAAGAAAACCATTGAAATCAGCCACAACGTCATACCTAAACCAGAGCCAGGTATTGCTTGTGGTAATGCGCTTAAAGGAGGATAAACTGTCCAACCACCAGATGCAGGACCTGATTCTATTCCTAAAGACACAAGCATTATAACACTTGATAAAGCAAAGAACCAAAATGACAAGGCATTCAAAAATCCTGATGCCATATCACGTGCTCCCACCTGAAGAGGAATGAGTAGATTAGAGAAGGTACCACTTAACCCCCCTGTTAATACAAAGAATACCATGATTGTTCCGTGGATGGTAACTAATGCAAGATAAAATCCTGGATCTAGTTTACCATCTTTTCCCCACTTACCAATGATGTCTTGCAAGAAAGGAATTTTTGCATCAGGCCAAGCCAATTGCATACGGAATATTAGCGACATAAACATCGCTATAAATGCCATGAGAATCGCAGTATTCAAATACTGCTTGGCAATCATTTTATGATCGGTTGAAAATATATATTTCGACCAGAAATTATCGTCGTGATCGTGATCATGATCATGATGATCATGAGTGTGACCATGTGCATCTGCGTGTGCACTATGAGCAATGTGTTTATTTGGAGTCACTTCCATGTGAAAGTTATTTTTCGTTTACTTGGTTAAACAATTATTTAATTAACTAGTTTGTTCCGGTTGTTGAAGTTGACATCATTTCAGCTGTAGCAGAAGACGAAGCAGGAGCTATGGTGTCTGCTGCTGCAGGGAATACTAATGGTTGCGTTTTCAACCAATCCTGATATTCAGCCATTTCAACAACTCGAACTGGCATTTTCATATTGTAATGCGCAACTCCGCAAACTTTATTACAAAGCATTACATACTCAAACTTTGGATTTTTCGTTTCTTTTTGCATTTCAGCAGTTGTCATCGTTGGCTTAAATGAGAAACGAGTTGTCATACCTGGAACTGCATTCATTTGTACTCGGAAGTGAGGTAGATAAACAGAGTGGATAACGTCACGTGAGTTAATTACCAACTCTATTTCAGCTCCTTTTGGCATTACTAATTCCTTCGCGATGATATCATCAGCTGAGGAATTATCAGATGAATCAACTCCTAAAGGATTTGCATCACTAATTAAACGGAAGTTCGTTTTAGCTAATGTTTTATCAGCACCAGCATAACGGGCAGTAAAATCAAATTGCTTTGCATAAATCTGAATCTTCAATCCATCCATCTTATCAGATTTGTTGGTAATATCATTCCACTCACGCAATCCAGTTACAATTAATGAGGCTAAAACAATGGTTGGGATAATTGTCCAAACTGCTTCCAATTTATTATTATCATGAAAATAGAAGGATCTTCTATTTTTATTGAATTTGTATTTGAATGCAAAGAAGAACAATAGGATTTGTGTAATCAGGAATGTGATAAATAACACGATCCAGTTTACTGACATTAAATTATCAATTGTAACACCATGCTCTGATGCAGAAACAGGCAGCATCAATGGAGAATACGCATTAATAAGATAAAACATGGTAATTATTCCTACAATTAAGAATGTAAGCATACCGATACTGTTCCAGCGGTTTGCACTTTCCTGTTCTGCTTCTTCGTTTTCTTCCGAAAGCTTAGATGCTATTGCCGCTACATTGGCTAGGCGAACTAAAACAAGAGTTCCAAAAACGACTGCTAAGATGAGCAAGATGTTCATATCGAGTGTTGGTTGAGGGGATATTGAATTATTAAATTATTTCTTTTAATTAAATAGCGTGATGTAAACTCTCTTCAAGCATTGGGTGATTTTTGGCAATCAATGGAGCCTTGCTTAAATGATGTTGAACAAGGTACATGAACAATCCGATAAACCCTAATGTAGTTCCAATTTCCATTAAGCCAACTGATCCTAACGTTAATGAATGACCGTGGTGAGCACCTGCTTCAGCAGCATGGTGACCAGCAGTTAACATTGAACCAGGGATTACCATTACAAATGTATCTATCCAGTGACCGATGAAGATTACTATTGACATATACATTAGTAAGTATAATTTTCTTTTTGCATCTCTTGTCATTAAGATCACGAATGGTGCGATGAAGTTAATGAAGAAAGACCCTAACCACATTCCACGATAGTGATCCTGACGCAACATAAAGTAAGTTACTTCTTCTGGAATATTAGCATACCAGATTAACATAAATTGGCAGAACCATAAGTATGTCCAGAAAATACTGAAAGCAAACATAAACTTACCGATATCATGTAAATGATGTTCTGTAACTTCTTGTAAATATCCCTTAGACTTAAGATAAGTAATTGTAAAAATTAATGCTGCAATTGAAGTAATGAACATACCCGCAAATGTATACCATGCGAATAGCGTGCTATACCAATGTGTATCAATACTCATGATAAAATCCCACGACATTATTGACTCAGTTGCTGCGAACAACACTAAGAACTTAGCTGCAGCTCCTCTGTTCTTTTTCCAATAACCTGCACCATCACCTTCATCGCTTAACAAAGAATTCTTTCTAAATAATTTTGCGAAATAAGTCCATATTGCAAAATAAGCAACAACACGAATCCAGAAGAAAGCTGGATTTAAAAATGCGCTTTTGCCTGCAATAATTGCATCATAATTTTCAGAGCCAGGAGTTGTAATTCCTGGAGCCATCCAATGATAAAGCGACTGACCTCCGAATGCAATTATTAAAATCATTATTATCCCTGCAACTGGCAATGCTTGACCCATTGCTTCTACTGGTCTTTTGATTACTGCGCTCCATCCTACCTCTGCAACATATTGTACTGCTAAGAAGAAAGTTGCACATAAAGCCATTCCCATGAACATAAAGTTGTTCATCAATAAGTTTGACCATGTTTGAGTGTGATGCGTTGCAAACTGTGAAATGATTGCTATTAATCCAATAATAATCATTACGCCTGCAATCATTCTGTTTTTGCGGGTAAATTCGTATGGTTTCGTACTTGTTACCTCAATATGTTGATGGTGTCCCATAATTAATCGTTGATCGGTATTGAAATGATTAAGGCTTTACCTTGGTTGAATCGGTTGTAGTTGTAATAGAAGCGACAGGCTTGTTGTCGTTTTGTAATTGATGGATATACATTACAATTCTCCATCTGTCTTCTGGATTAATTTGAGATGCATGTGATCCCATTAAGTTAATTCCGTAAGTAATAGTATGGAAAATTTTTCCATCTGTTAAATCACGCATTGATCCTCCACGAGAAGAATTTCCTTTTGAATATGATGGAGGCGGTGGAAACTTACCCAATGCAACGATACTACCATCTCCTTGACCAGAAGCACCATGACAATGCACGCAATAAATTTCATATTGACGCTTACCTTCACTCACATTCTGTTCTGTTAAAGGAAGCGGATTTTTAACATCTCTTCCAGCTGCTTCATATCCTTCGTTTGATGAAGGGTAATTGAAGAAAGTATAATTACGAGGAATAGTTCCTTTAACAGGAGCTTGCATCGTTAAACTATCTGGGAAGTTAGGGTTGTTAGTATACACTTCGTAAGAAGGAGAACGATACATGTCGGGCATGTATTCTAACCCTGTGCTTTTCGGATCTTTACTACAAGAAGCAGCCAACATCACCACTGATGTTACTCCGACGTATAGAATTTTGGAAGTTATCTTCATATCCTTGATTGCGATGGATTTTGAATAATCGCTATTTAATTATTATGATTTAAATTCAACTGCACCCGCAGCTTTTACTAATGATTCAACTTTTGCGATATCTGTATCATCCTTTACCTGAATAGTCATTACGAAATGATCATCAGCCATTCTTGGATGAATTACATGAGGCTCTACACCTGGAAGAATTTTACTTCTTAATAAGAATGTAATTACCATTCCGTGTGCAGCACATAATACTGTACTTTCAAATGTTACAGGAATAAATGCTGGTAAGTTTTTATAAAATGCAAAACTTGGTTTACCGCCAATATCCATTGGCCAATCGAAGATGTTCATATAATACATCATCAACAAGGCTAAGCTTAAACCTGTCATACCGTATAAGAATGCACAGATAGATATTCTTGTTCTTGCCAATCCTAATTCATGATCTAATCCGTGAATTGGAAATGGGGAGATTACATCTTTTACTTTTAGTCCTTGACTACGCAATGTTCCAATAGCATTTACCACTACTTCATCATCATTGAAGATGCCGTAAACGAATTTTTTTTCTGCAGCGCTCATATGTGTTCGTCTTAGTGATTTGATTGATTTGATTTTTTCTTAGCTCCTTCGGAAGAAGACTTCACAATTGTTTTCAATTCACTCATTGCGATTACTGGGAATACACGAGCAAATAATAAGAAACAAGTGAAGAATAATCCGATTGAACCGATAAAGATCCCTGCTTCTACCCAAGTTGGATGATACATTGTCCAGCTTGAAGTAATATAGTCACGGTGCAAAGAGGTAACAATAATTACGAATCGCTCGAACCACATTCCGATATTTACGAAAATCGAAATGATGAATGTTGCGAATACATTTTCACGAAGTTTAGAAGACCAGAACAATTGAGGCGTGATAACATTACATGTCATCATACTCCAATATGCCCACCAGTAAGGACCAGTAGCACGATTAATAAATGCATATTGTTCGTATTCAACTCCTGAATACCATGCAATGAAGAACTCTGTTAAATATGCTACTCCTACAATTGAACCAGTAATTAAAATTACTCTGTTCATCATGTCGATGTGATAAATTGTGATATAATCTTCTAAGTTCAATACTTTACGAACGATAATTAATAACGTCTGCACCATTGCGAATCCTGAGAAGATTGCACCAGCTACGAAGTAAGGAGGGAAAATTGTTGTATGCCATCCTGGAACTATCGATGTAGCAAAGTCCATTGATACGACCGAGTGAACTGACAATACAAGTGGAGTAGATAAACCAGCAAGTACCAGAGAGACCTCTTCGAAACGTTGCCAGTTTTTAGCTGTTCCTACCCATCCAAAACTTAAAATAGTATAAATTCTTTTTGACCATTTAGTTTTAGCACGGTCACGGATTGCCGCAAAATCAGGAATAAGACCTGTATACCAGAAAACGATAGAAACAGAGAAGTAAGTTGAGATTGCGAATACGTCCCATACAAGTGGTGAGTTAAAGTTTACCCATAACGAACCAAATTGATTTGCTAATGGTAAAGGCCAGTAACCAACCCACGGGCGCCCCATATGCGATAAGATAAACGTTGCAGCACAAATAACGGCGAAGATGGTCATCGCCTCTGCCGAACGGTTAATAGATAAACGCCATTTTTGACGGAACAACAATAAAATTGCTGAGATTAATGTACCAGCGTGACCAATACCTACCCACCATACGAAATTGGTGATATCCCACGCCCAACCTACTGTTTTATTTAATCCCCATACACCGAGACCTGTTCCCAATGTATATGATACAGAAATGATCCACCAAAGCAAACCGGCAACAGCTACTGTAAAAGCCATTTTCCACCATTTGTTTGCTTTCGACTCAACCGGGCGACAAACATCTTCTGTGATGTCGTGCCATGTTTTCTCTCCTAAAATAAGAGGGGGTCTAAGTTCCGATTCTTTATGCATAGACGAATTATTACTTCGTTAATTAGTTTATTAGTTTTTGATATTAGCTCTTATTACGAACTTTTGTTTGATAGAATACTGATGGTTGAACATCCAACTCTGCTAGTAAATGGTAGCTTCTAGGATCTTTAAACAAGTTACTTACTTCACTGTTCTTATCGTTGAAGTCGCCAAATACTATTGCATTTGTAGGACAAGCCTGAGCACAAGCAGTTTTGATTTCACCATCATTTGGACGACGACCAGCTTTCTTAGCTTCTAACTTACCATATTGAATACGTTGAACGCACATTGAACATTTTTCCATTACCCCACGAGAACGAACCACAACATCTGGATTTAATACCATCTTGCCTAAGTTGTCTTGCATGTTATAAGGGAACTGATCATTATCGCTATACTTAAACCAGTTAAAGCGACGAACTTTATAAGGACAGTTGTTAGCACAATAACGAGTACCAACACAACGGTTATATGCCATCATGTTTAAGCCTTCGCTGCTATGAGTTGTAGCTGCTACTGGACAAACTGTTTCACAAGGAGCATGATTACAATGCTGACACATTACCGGTTGGAAGAATACCTCAGGATTATCTGCCCCTGGTTTTTCCATTTCACCGTACATGCTCAACTTACCTAATCCTTTCTCACCTGCATTTTCTTTTGTTGTATCACTGCTATAGTAACGGTCGATACGAATCCAATGCATTTCACGTGCACGTCCGATTTCATCCTTACCAACTACAGGAACATTATTTTCTGCATTACAAGCAACAACGCAAGATCCGCAACCGATACATGCATTTAAGTCGATGCCTAATCCCCAACTATGGTTCGGACGATCAAATCCTGGATTTTCAGTAGTAGCCCAAAGGTTTAATTCTTCTGGCTTTTTCTTTCCATATGGAGAATCAATTAATTCTTGTTCGTTACCTGATTTATCATCTTTTAACCACTTGCTTAAAGTAGTTTCTTTCACGATTTCACGACCCATCATAGTATGATGTGTTTGTGTAGCCGCTAAAGTATGATCATCTTCTACTGTTTTCGTCACTGTTGCATTTGCTGCAATCATTGATAAAGAGCCATTAGTTAAAGTCACGAATGGATAAGCGTTAAAGCCTACTCCATTTCCAGCTTTACCAGCTGCTGTTCTTCCATATCCTACAGCTACAGCGATTGTATTATCTGCCATTGCTGGTTGTAAAAACACAGGACCTTTTATAGATGTATTACCAACTTTTACCTCGATAATATTTCCTTGAGCAACTTTTAATTTCTCAGCGTAGGAAGGAAGAATTGCAAAATAATTATCCCAACAAACTTTAGAGATTGGATCAGGTAATTCCTGTAACCAAGGATTGTTTGCCTGATTACCATTTGCAATACCTGTTTTCTCATATAACATAACATCAGTTCCTGCTGAAGGCTTCATTAATTTTGAAGCAGCATCGCTTACATTTCCAGCAAAAGTTGCTGATGTTGTAGCTGGAGTCGCAGCATCAAAAACTCCATCTTGTAAAGATTTTGTCCAAAATGCTTCGAACGATGTCATGCCCGATTGCTTTGGAAAAATATTAGCTTCCCAATTAGCACGAACATATGTATAATAATCTGCCACCTGAACACCTGCCCATTTCAATAAACTTTCAGCTGCCTGACGAGTACTGAATAAAGGACGAATTGTAGGTTGCATTAATGAGTAACGATTTGTGTAAGGCTCTACATCTCCCCAAGACTCAAGGTAGTGGTGATCAGGACATACATAATCACATTTAGAAGCTGTTTCATCATTACGATCTGAAAGGGAAATTTTGGTTCCTACTTTCGCAATTGCTTCAGACATTGAAGGCATTGTATAAACTGGATTCGTATTCCAGAAAATTACAGCACCTACCTGACCAGCATTCATTGATTGCATTAACTCAGCAACTGAAGCATCATTACTTGAACGAAGATTACAAGCTGAATCAAGACTGATTGTATTTCCGTAGCTACCAAGCATGTTATTGATAGCATTCACTAGTACTTGTTCATTAGGATCATTTGATCCGCTTACTACTAATGCTTTTCCTTTAGCAGCCCATAATTCATGAGCAACCTTATCAGCAGCCTTATCAAACGATGAAGATCCTGCAGAAACAGAAGAACCACCCGCTAATGCTGCTACCTTATTATAAAGAGCTGCAACAGCAGAAGATAATTCACTAGGTTTTATTTTATAACGACTATCCGCATTAGAACCAGTTAAAGAAAGTGTTGATTCAACTTGAATATGGCGAGACATTGTTCTCTTTCCATTTCTCAATTTTCTACCAACACCATACTGACCAGCAAATTCAATTGGAGAAATCCAGTTTGATAAAAAGTCGGCAGCGAAACTTACAATGATTTCAGCCTTATCAAAACTATAAGAAGGAACGATTGCCTTTCCGAAAGACATTTCATTACCTTTTACAATTCCGTGGTAAGAAACAGCATCATAAGTAACTAATGAAGCAGTAGTATATTTTGCAGAAAAATCAGCGATTGCTTTTTTTGCTGAAGGACTTGCATTAGAAGATGCTACAATTGCAATTTTCTTTCCTGCACTTACAGCAGCAGTTAACTTAGCTGTAATATCCGCATCTATAGTTTTCCAATCTGATTTTTGTCCACCTTTTAAAGGAGTAGCTAATCGAGCGCTGTCATAAAGACTAAGAACAGACCCTTGAACACGTGCGTTTGTTCCACCTTTAGTAACACCAGATAAATCATTTCCTTCAATTTTGATTGGGCGCCCTTCGCGTGTTTTTACTAAAACACTGCAATAATCAGTACCATCGTAATAAGAAGATGCATAATAATTAGGAATACCTAATGTAATTTCTTCTGGCTTAGACACATAAGGAATTGCCTTTTTTACTGGCGCATCACAAGCCGCTAATGATGCGGCAGCAACACTAAATCCTAAGAATTTAAGGAAGTCCCTACGAGTTGTTGAAGAGTCAGATGCAGCCTTTTTATTAAGGACCTCATCCACCGGTAAGTGTTCAAAAAACTCGTTATCGCGTAAGCGTGTAAACTCAGGAGTATTATTGAGCTCTTCTACACCTTTCCAATATCTTTTTTCCATATCCGTGATTGGAGTATTTTTCAGATTAATTGATTACTTATATTATTAATAGTGACAACGTGCACACTCTAAACCACCAATTTTATCAACGGTAAGTTTAGCATCCGGTCCTAACTTTTGTTTTAATTTCTCGTGCAATTCTTTGTAGTAACCATTGCCATCCATCTTAACTTCTGTTTGACGATGACAGTTAATACACCATCCCATTGTTAAAGGAGAAGCTTGCTTCATTTCTTCCATTTTTTCTACTTCGCCATGACAAGTCTGACAAGTAACTTGACCAACTTTAACGTGCTGAGCATGATTAAAGTAAGCTAAATCAGGAAGGTTATGAATTCTAACCCACTGAATAGGTTGCGTTTTACCAGTATACACTTGCTTAACCTTATCCCAACCTACTGCTTTATAAATCTTTGCAATTTCTTCCGTTCCGTATTTTGGTCCTTGTTGCACATATTTATGGCAATTCATACATACCATTGGAGAAGGAATATTTGCATTTTTAGATTTCTCTGCACCTGAATGGCAATAGCGACAATCAATTTTATTTTGTCCTACGTGCAATGCATGCGAAAACTTAATTGGCTGATCTGGCTGATATCCTTCTTGAACACCGATACCTTTTAATGCGTACCATCCTTTTACACTTCCTACAACTACAAGGAAAATTACGATAACAGCGATTAGTTTCTTGTGCTCACGAACCCATGCCTTACCTTTATAAACTGGAGGTTCAGGCAATCCTTCTCTCTGACGAACAACTCTTTCAAGTCCTTTTTTAGCGCTATTTAAAATAAAGTATAAGGCAATTAAACCAATTGTAACTAGAATTAAAACAGTTGGACTGCCATCTTCCTGATTTTCTTCTCCGGAAGCAGCATTTGCATCAGTTGTTCCTGGAGCAGCGGCTGCAGGAGCCTTTTCGCTTTCTGTTTTGATGTAAGCGATTACTGACTTGATTTCATCTTCAGAAAGATTGAAAGCCGGCATTGCAATTTTGTTATTCTCTTCGAATAATTTATTTGCATCGGCATCTCCTGATTTGATTAAGGCGCTGGAATTTTTAATCCACTTAAGCAACCATTCTTCGCTCCTGCGTTGGTGAACATTTTTCAATCCCGGACCTACAACCTTATTGTCGCCTACCACGTGGCAGGAAGTACAATTAGCTTTGAAGATGGCTTCACCGTTTGGCTGAGCAGCAACTTGGGAAAGAGAAATTACGTTCAGGAACAACGCAAACATTGTGATTGTCAAATACCTGGATACGTAACGAGACATATGAAGTCGTTTAAATTGTTTAATTTTTTTACTAAGATTTTTACCGAAATGCGACAAAAACCCATTTTTTTCAGCCGCGAATTTAACACAATCTAAGTATATCACGAAAAAAAATCAAAGATTTTATGAATTTAAAATCGTTCTAATTTGTTTATAAAATTTAAGTTTGATTTTAAATCATGAGATTAGAGGTAATTGAATTGTATTTATCTAATTTTGAAAAATGAATTTTACCAGCAAATCAATTTTGTTTGTTTGTTTTTTAGGGAGTTTTTGTGTCTCATTAAAGGCACAAAATTCTAATCCCCTTGATGAAGAATTAGTAAAAGACCTGGTAGACCGCCATAAACGAATCGGACTTCTGAAACAAACTACTCAAGGTTACCGCATTCAACTTTACTTTGGCTCAGAACGAACTAAAGCAACTGAATTAAAATTAGATTTCACGAATAACTTTTCAAATACACCAGCCTACTTAATTTATCAGCAGCCAAATTTTAAAGTTAGGGTTGGGGATTTTAAAACACGGATGGAGGCTTTTGCCTTTTTAGAAAGCATCAAGGAATTTTACACCACCTCCTTTATTGTCCCTGACGATATAAAATTGCCAAAACGCGATTTAAGTAACTCAGCTAAAGGGGCTTCGGGAAATTCGTCTGGACATTTTACTTCATCTGAAGTAACGTCGATTACTGCAAATATAACGGAAAGGAGTATCCGCATACTGCCTCAGCTAAATGAACCAAATCAGGAAGAAGGTAAAATAGTTCTGGACATATCTGTAGATAGTAAAGGCAATGTTATTAAGGCAGAAGGTCCGACAAGAGGATCAACAACAACAAGCTCAGTTTTATTACAAAAGGCAAAAGAAATAGCTTTCAAAACAAAATTCTCAGAGGCTGAACTTCCAACGGATTCCGAAGAAATCTATCAAAAGGGTACCTTATCGGTTATTTTTAAAATCGAGTAATTACTGTTTATGAACGATTTTATGCGGTCGTTTTTTTCTTGTTTGATGTTGAAAGTTACTTGATAAGATTGAAATATTACCGTCAGCTTCTAATACAGCTAGATTTACTTTATCAATTGACTCAACTCCGTGTTCACGTGCAGCTGCAAGTAGTTCTTCTTCAGTAATCATAACTTTATTTAAGTGCGCTTTGATTATTTTTCCTTCGTGAACTAACATCACAGGTTCGCCTTGTAACATAGCTGTAAATTTTTTAGACTTAAATGTTAAGCGCTTGATTAAATAATTTACCACAAATAAACTAAGTGCTGCAATTAATCCGCCCTGTAATGTTGTACTGCTTCCAACCATGGCATTCTGTACAGAGTTACTAATTAAAAGTATAAAAACTAGGTCAGTAACGCTTAGCTGTGCTAATTCTGTTTTGCCAAACATTCTTATTGCAATTACAATAAAAAGATAAACTGCAGATGATCGGAATATGATTTCTAAATATTCATTCATTGTTCAAATGTATGAAACATTTTAAATAACAATTTTATCTAATCATGATATGCTTTAGACTCCTTTCAATAATTAAAATCTATTTAATAAAATCATTCAGCGATTTATCTTAAGCCTTGTTGAATTAAACAGAGCAAATTGAAAAATAACACTTACATTAAATTAAAATTAAATTCCAATTTAAGCTTGGCATAACTGCTTATAAACAATAATTTTGGATACTAAATTTTAATTATGCCTAGGCCATCGATTAATAGTGAATTAGATAATAAACAATTGGATGTATTTCATGAGACTGGCATTAATGGATTCTTTCGTGTTTTAAGTAGTAATTTGAACAATCAAAACAATTTGGCAGACAACAAAGCCAGTACTTTGATTTCAATTAATACCATTTTGCTTACGCTAATCATAAGTACATTAGTAAAGCAGGCGAACTATTTTGACAACTTTAAAACTCCAATTTTTCTGTTAATGGCTACAACTTTAGTTTCCACAATATTTGCAATTTTAGTCACTCGACCTACAATAAAAAAATTTCAAGTAACTCAAGAATTCATTGATGAAAAAAAAACAACGTTCTTGTTTTTCGGAAATTTCACAAGTCTTTCGCTTGAAGATTATGAAGAAACAATGTTAGGCATCATTAAAAATGATGAATATTTATTCAGGTCTATTATAGCCGATTTCTATGGCCAAGGCAAAGTGCTTGATAGAAAGTATCGATTGTTATCCTACGCTTACAATATCTTCCTTTATGGTATTGTTTTTTCTGTTGTTTTATTTTCGATTTTTACATTTATTTAATGCTTAAAATAGCAAGCTAGCAATTTGAGACTTTCATTATCAGTAATAAATAATTTTTTATAAGTTTCTTCGTCAAAATCATCGTTTAGAAATAATACTATTTCTAACTATTCATTAATAAATCACAATTTCTAAAACTTCTATTGTTTAGAAATGTTAAGTAAGGAATGTTATCAGCATCAATATTATTCCCCAATCAACTATTTGAAAACAACACTGCACTTTCACTGAATCGTGTTGTTTACTTAATTGAAGACGATTTGTTTTTTCAACAATATTCATTTCATAAAATAAAAATTGCTTATCACCGTGCCAGTATGAAATGGTATTGTGAATATTTAAAACAAAAAGGATACACAGTAATTTATATTGAAACAAAATCTAAAAACTGTAACTTAGATATACTACTTCAAGAAATTGCAGAATCAGGTATTCAGACAATTTTCATTAACGATGTAAATGACTATTTGTTAAACAGACGTATTAATCGATATTCAAAAAAACATTCTTTAAAAATTCAATGGTGCGACAATCCGAATTTCATTGTTACTAAAAACAATTCGGAAGACTTTTTAAAGTCGAAGAACAAGTTCCACCAAACTGATTTTTATATTCATTTCAGAAAACAGTTTTCAATTTTATTAGATAAAGAAAAACCTATAGGTGGCAAATGGACCTTTGATTCTGAGAACAGAAAAAAGATGCCAGCAGGAACTAACGTGTATCAATTACCGAAAATAAAAAGTTGTGAGTATATCGAAGAATCGCTAAAATATGCAAATACACACTTCCCCAATAATCCTGGGAAAGCAGAATCTATTTTATATCCGATAACATTTGAAGAAAGTAAAAAATGGCTCGATACTTTTTTAAATGAACGCTTGAATAATTATGGTATTTATCAAGATGCAATGGTTGAAGGAGAGTCGTTCTTATTTCACAGCATATTAACGCCAATGTTAAATGTCGGATTAATAAATCCTGATTACATTTTAGATAGAACAATTGAAGAATTCAACAAAAGAAATTTACCAGTTAATTCAGTTGAAGGTTTTATCCGACAAATATTAGGCTGGCGTGAATTTATTCGCGTTGTGTATACGCACAAAGGAGTATTTCAGCGAACGAATAATCATTTTCAATATACAAGAAAAATTCCATCATCATTTTACAATGGAACAACCGGTATAACACCTATTGATGATGTGATTAATAAAGTTAATGAGCATGGGTACGCACATCATATCGAGCGACTAATGATAGTGGGTAATTTTATGTTGCTATGTGAATTTGATCCAGATGAAGTATACCGTTGGTTTATGGAATTATTTGTTGATGCGTATGACTGGGTAATGGTACCAAATGTATATGGCATGAGTCAGTATGCCGATGCAGGATTGATGAGTACAAAGCCTTACATCTCAGGATCTAATTACATATTAAAAATGAGCAACTATCCAAAAGGTCATTGGTGTGAGGTATGGGATGCGTTATATTGGTTGTTCATCATTAAACACAAAAACGCTTTTGCTAAAAATCCGCGTATGTCCATGATGGTTAGTTTAGCCAACAAACTACCAGAAGAAAAAATAGCGACTTATGAAAAAACTGCTTCGGAATGGTTTCGCAAAATAGATATAAAGTAAAAGGCTGCACTTTCATGCAGCCTTTTACTTTAATGAGGTGTTGAAATTATTTTATAATCTTCATTTCATTTAACAAATAACCTGCACCGCCGAATTTGTCCATGATAAATAACGTATAGCGAATATCTAAGGAAATTGTTCTTTGCAAATTAGCATCAAATCCAAAGTCACTTGCAATTGCTTCCCAGTTACCATCGAAAGCAGTTCCGATTAACTCTCCTCTACCATTAATTACAGGAGATCCTGAATTGCCACCAGTAATATCATTATCTGTTAAGAAACAAGTATGTAATTCTCCATCCTTGTCAGCATACTGACCAAAGTCTTTAGCTTTTAGCAGGTCAACTAATTTCTTTGGTGCATCAAATTCAATATCGCCAGGAGTATATTTCTCTAGAATTCCTTTTGATGTAGTGAATTCTTTATAACTAACTGCATCTTTTGCATTGTACGGTAATACGCGACCGTAAGTAAGGCGCATTGTACCATTTGCATCAGGTGAGTATAATTTTTTGCTATCCATTTCTAACATTGCTGCCTGGAACAAACGATTTGCACGTCCAAGTTTATTATTGATATCCATTGTAATAGGACGCATTTCATTCATTTTATTCAAGTAAGCAGATGTGATTACATAAATCATATCCTTATTCATTTTTTTTAATGAAGGATTAGCCAAGAAAGCTATCATTTTTTCTTTAGATGTCAAGAAAGATTTAGCATATAACTCAGTCGCCATCTTTGAATAATCCTTATTACACTTAACAGATATATCAACTAATTCTTTTGGAAGATTTGCATGATCCAAGTCTTCAGTCAAATGCATTAAAACAGTTGCTAATACTTTTATTTCAATTGGATCGAAATATTCTTTGTACTGTTCATCTAATTCTTTCGACATGTCTGCAGCAACTTTTTTGGCTTCTTCTGTCTTTGACTTATCTTTTAGCAAAGCTTCTAACTTAGATAATCCCATAGCAAAAACCATAGGCTGAGAATTACTAATGCCGTCATCCATATAAACTTTGTACATTCCGTATTTGTCTAATTGAGCATAAGCCTGATCATATAAACTGAACATCTCATTATAAAGTGCGCCCTTATTATTAGCGGCAATCCAAGCTTTTAATTTATCTTCTTCTGCTTTTCTTTTCTCAAACAAATGCTGTTGTGGAAGTGCTGTCGATTCACCCATGAACTTCTTCCAATAATTACTCAATCCTGCGAATTTATCGGCATACATTAATTTAATTTTTGGATCAGCATGCATAAACTCTTCATATACATCTAACACGTCGCGACGAACTTTAACACGCATTGGTCTTTCTTTAGAAGAATAATATTTTATTCCCTGGCTATAAGTATAGCGTTGTGTTCTGCCAGGATAACCCATGATCATAGCAAAATCTTCAGGATTTTTACCTTGTAAATTAACAGGAAAAAAATGCTGAGGTGTATAAGGCTTATTGCTAGTATTATAATCAGATGGTTTATTTTCTGCGTTCACATAAATACGAAACATACTAAAGTCACATGTATGACGAGGCCACATCCAGTTATCTGTTTCGCCACCAAATTTTCCAATATTTTCTGGAGGAGTTCCAACCAAGCGAATGTCTTTGTAAACTACATAGTACATTGCTAGATATTTATTTCCTGCGTAGAAAGGAACTACATCAACAACATAATTATCCTTATCGACACCAAGTCCCTCTTTCAATGATGCTTGTAATTTAGTAAGCTTATCTGCTACAGCTTTAGCACGTGATGTTTCATCCATTGTAAGACTAATACTATCTAAAATTTTTGATGTAACATCTTCTACTTTTGCTAACAAGCCGATATTAAAATTTGCTTTTCTTTCTTCAGCTTTATTTTTTGCCCAAAAACCATTTGCAAGAATATTATCTTCATTGGTACTTAGTTCCTGTATAGATCCGTAACCACAATGATGATTAGTTAAGAACAACCCTTCACCACTAATTATTTCGCCTGTACAAAACATTCTGTTTTGTTTAGTCATTAAACGCACAACCGCATCCTTTGCACATGCTTTATTGATATTATAAATATCATCTGCTGTTAGTTTTAATCCACGCGCCTGCATACTATCCTGCAATTGCTGAATCATAATAAGAGGCCACATACCTTCGTCGGCCCGAAGTTGCCCTGTTAAAAGAAAAAATCCTAAGAATAGTACTGCTATCTTTTTCATACTGTTTTTAATTTTATTGATTCTATTTTTTAATGATTAATTTTTTTGTCATTTGTTGATTTCCAGAAACTAAACGCACGAAGTAAACTCCATTGCTAAATTCAGACATATCGACTACTTTATTACCTGCCGTTACATTTTCATCTTTACTAGAATAGATTATTTTTCCCATCATATCTAGTACATCAATTGAAGCATCCGTACGATTCATTAAATTATAATCGATATACACCAACGACTCTGAAGGATTTGGATAAACATTTAAGTTGGTAGTATTAGTTAAAATAAATTCATCTTGACCAGTTGCAATTCCAACTGTAAACTGTTTATAAGCCTGTCCCCCAAAATCTGAATTGAAATTATACATTACATTTCCCATTGTGTTTTTAAAACGAACATATCCGTTTCCTTGTGCTGTATTGGCCCACCACGAAAGTCCATCTTCGCCTGCATCTAATAATTCAAATCGATAACAACCGTTTGGTAAATTAAGAGTATCGTTATAATATGTATTAGCCGAAAGATTGCTTCTTGAAAGGATGATGTTTCCATTTTCATCTTTCACAGTATAACTATTTTCTGAAGGAGCACTATTAGTTTTTAATTCAATTACAAATTGCGATGGAGTTGAACTTGGATAAACAAAATTTGTGCGCATCGTATCGTTATGTGCATACTGATCTTGTACACCATTTGGATTACTCACATACGCATAGAATTTTGTTGCTCCACCAATCCAATTAAAGTTTGGCAGATTCAACGTAGTAGTTTGCATAAAAGGTAAAGTGCCTGTCCAATTATATACTGTTGGAGTAGCACCTTGCAAGCCATATGTAATAGTAGCAGAAGTAAGTGTAGTTGATCCGGTATTTTTTATAATAATAGTAGGCGAGGAACAAACAGGATTTTTACGCATCCACATTTGATTTGTAGTTGGAGCTAAAATATCATTGATTGCTACATCATTGCTAAAGTTAGGTGCGCCATAACTCACAAGCTGATCTTCAATTTGGTAATAATCCCAACCCGATGTTTGCGTATATGCCTGCACGTTATGATCTAATGAGAATGATGTTCCTGGGGTTATAAAATCAGAAATTTCCCAATCATACGTCCATACCTCAGCACCCGGACACCAGTTAGAGCGATCGTACACCCATGTACCTCCTTGCGGATATAAAGGATTGTAGTCGCAGTTATCTCTCCAAACTAATTTTGCATAACGTTGAACCCCGTTTACTTTGTAATAATGGCTCTTTGGACAAAACTCTGCACAGTTACTTGGTGTATCCATGCCATGTCCTGTAACGCGTGACTTCCATCTTCCTTGCACTGCATTTGGTGCTAAGCTAACTGTTAATGCTGGCAAATGATTATCGATTGGATCGCTAGCTACACCATAATTAAAATTACCATTCCATAAATTTTGAATTCCTAATACATTTCGTGGAGGCGTTCCTTCAATAAATAAAAATTTCACATCTAATAATTCCTGCCAATTACCTGCAGCCATATCCACGCTATCACGCAGTAACGTTCGGTAGTCACTCACATCAAAAGTCCATGTCCACCCACTACCTAAACTTAATCCGTTTCCATAAGGAGTGATATATCTACCCATCTCATATCTTATTGTGTTAGGAGAATAAGTATAGTAAGTATAAACCTGTTGATTTATTGTTCCATCCGCAGGAGTCAATGTTGAGTCGATCATTTGACCTTGCGGCGTGTAAATAAAATTAGTGTATGAAAGCGGCCATACTACCATCGTATCAGTAGGCACTCCAATATTATTTATTGTATCCAAATATGCTACAATTTGTGTTGGTGGGTTCATCACTGAATCTAAAACAAATACAGAATCTAACTGTGAGGCATATACGCCCTGTTCAAATGTCAAGTTAGGCCGTAATGTTGTTTCTGTCCATGCATAATTAATTTCGGCAGAGCTCTTAAGCGGATTATCAGCCCCGAGACTAAAGTAAGCAGGTCCATGATTCAATGGAGAGGCATCTGCGGCTGTAAAATAATTGCCATCATCAAAATGATAATAGGCTACAAGGTTATTATAATAAGGATGTGACGAATCAATTTTCTTATTCATAAATTGCTGAATAGTTGCCTGTGATAAATCAACATTAAACACTGCAAACTCATCTATTCTTCCATCATATGACAATGACCCGTTCCAAGTTCCTTTTGCAATTCGGAATTTATCAATTCCATTCATCAACTTTGTTTTACCTGCAGTTGTAAAAAATGTGGTTCCATTCAAATAAATTTTCATTGCACCCGTAGCACAATTTTTAGTGAATGTCCAATAATTCCACTGCCCTTTTATCTGAGTTGCTGTTGCAGCTTTTGATATGCGGTCATAGCTAGAACCATCTGTTCCAGCATCCCAGTAAACTTTTGAATCAGACCATGGCGTATGCGAATTTATTACGCGATTACCCGAAACACCAACAGCTTCGAAAGTTGTACCATCCATTGGTTGCAAAGCAGGATCTCCATAAGCCCAGAAAGAAACCGTTATAAAAGAATCGATTGCTGCCAAATCAGGATTAACAGGAACTTCTACGTAAGAAGCATAATGAGTTTTAAGCGCACGATCGTTAGATGCGTTGGTTACACCCGACTTAAATGTAGTTATATTTGATGTAACAATATTATCTACACCCGTATTGGCATTATCAAAAGATACTTCAATAATCAAGTTTGATACACCATCCCAGTAAAAAGAATTTGTTAATTGAATATTCCTCCAACCTGCTGTATTAGGTAAGAAATTATGTGCTTTATTATAGACTGTAGTAAATCCAATCGGACTTGTTGTTGCAGCTGTTAAAGTATCTGCTGTAACCGATTTCATACGAATTGTCAGTTTATTGAATGACGAACCTATTGATTGCAAAAAGAAGTTTAATCCGGTGATGTTACCAGCACCCATACCCGCGGCCGTTAGTTCTGATGCGCGCCACAAATATTGCGACTTCGAAATGTTATTAGATGTTCCGAAAGGATGATTTGAATTAGTAGTACCTGGAGCAACACTATATGTGTTTAAAGAAGTTGTTGTAAGGTGATTTATAAAATAATCCCAATGCGTATTATGTGTATAGGTAGGTGCATTCGAATAAGTATACGAAGAAAAATTACCTCCATTCACCAAATACAAATTTTGATTATGAATAGTGCTATCAATTAATCCTGTGTGCTTATAAACATAAGTATTAGTTAAATAATCCCATTCTCCGCACTCTGGGAATTGTGCAGGATTACATTTCAAAGTATAAAGCATTATTATTTTTTCGACATTCATTGTGTCTGAAGGAAACACAAACCACGCTCGCTGGGGAGAATTAAAAGTAAATGCCTGTACAACGGTTGTATCGCCTGCACCAGCAAACATTTTAGAAACACCAACAAAAAATAGAATTGCTACAATGAGTAATTTCTTTTTCATAAACTTTGATTTTGTGGATTTAAATATAGTTACTACAAATTAGATTCGATTTGTTTTTACATTAAAAAGAGAAAGCGTACTCAAAAAAGAATACGCCTTATCTTTATTTTACCCAACACTCATGATTATGCAAGTGTTCTCTTAATTGCTACATTTTCATACCCCTCAATAATATCACCTTCCATAATGCCATTAAAGTTATTGATATTTAATCCGCACTCCATACCTGCCTGAACTTCTTTCGCATCATCTTTAAATCGTTTTAACGATGCAAGTTCACCACTATGAACTACAATGCCATCACGAATAATTCTGATTTTAGTATTTCTATTTATTTTTCCTTCTAACACCATACATCCTGCAATCGTACCCA
>CANFIN010000014.1 GCA_947447155.1 Bacteroidota bacterium
ATTTTTTTCTTAGAATTTTCAGTTACGGCCTTTGCTTCATTACGCTTTCTTATTTCTAGTTCGTATAATTGAGAACGTAACATTTGCATTGCTCGCTCTTTATTTCCTCCTTGCGTACGCTCTACCTGACAAATAACAACAATGCCCGTAGGATGATGCGTTAACTGAACTTTGGTTTCGACTTTATTTACATTCTGTCCACCAGCACCACCAGAGCGCGATGTTTGAATGGAAATGTCGGCATCTTTTATTTCAATGTTGATTTCATCATCAATCAAAGGATAAGCATACACCGATGCAAACGAAGTATGTCTTTTTGCATTCGCATCAAACGGCGATATACGAACTAAACGATGAACGCCATTTTCACTTTTCAAATAACCATAAGCATAGGCTCCTTCAATTTCATACGTTGCAGATTTAATTCCTGCACCATCACCATCGAGATAATCTATTTCGGTTACTTTAAATTTATGTCTTTCAGCCCACCTTAGGTACATACGTAAAAGCATCGATGCCCAATCCTGACTTTCAGTTCCACCAGCACCTGAATTAATAGTTAAAACAGCACTTAATCGATCTTCTTCACCGCTAAGCATGTTTTTAAATTCTAAATCTTCTACTAGTTTTAAAGTAAGGCTGTAAGAAGAATCCACTTCTTCTTCTGTTGCTTCACCTTCTTTGTGAAAATCAAAAAGCACGGTCAAATCATCCACCGCAGATTGAACTTCTTTAAAAGCGTTGGTCCAATCTTTTTTAAGGTTGATATTTTTTAAAATTTGTTCAGCCCGCTTAGAGTCATTCCAAAAATCGGGTGCATGTGTTAGCTGTTCTTCCTGAGCTATTTGTTGTAGTCGGTTATCGACGTCAAAGATGCCTCCTCAGAGCATCTGTTCTATCAGAAAGTTCTTTTAATTGCTCTATAATCATAATGGCACAAAATTAACCAATTAACAAGCACAAACATTATTCGATTGCTAAACTTTTGTATTATTTCAAAAAAAGAGGCCATCATTTCGGATGGCCTCTGTAAATTTTTATCGATTTACTTTAAATTCTACTCTTCGGTTCTTCGCTTTGTTTTCTTCCGAATCATTTGCTACAAGTGGACGAGTATCACCAAAGCCCTGTGCTGTTAGACGCTTTTCATCAATTCCCTTAGTAGCTAAGTACTTCTTAATCGTATTCGCTCTGCGTTGCGATAAATCCATGTTCTTGGTTGCATCACCAGAATTATCTGTGTGCCCTGCAATTTCTAGCGTGTAATTTGGATTTTTCTTCATTAACTCAGCCACCTGATTCAATGCATCGCTATAGTTATTTTGAATAACATCTTTACCTAATTCGAAATATACATTATCTGCTTTTTCCATAATCGCCACTTGGTCTTTTTCATAAGGGCAACCTTTATTCTCAACTGGTCCTGCTACATCTGGACATTGATCAATATTATCTGCTAAATTGTCTCCGTCTTTATCTGGACAACCTTTCATGCTGATATCACCTTTTTCTGTCGGACAAGCATCATCTGCGTCAGTAATTCCATCTCCATCCTGATCAGGGCAACCTTTCATAGCAATTACTCCAAATACATCCGGACATTTATCATCAGCATCTGCAATACCGTCTTTGTCTTTATCAGGACAACCTTGTGTGGCAGCAGTACCTTTTACATCTGGACATTTATCTACATTATCTAAAATGCCATCTCCGTCGCGGTCTAACGGACAGCCATTAACGTCAACAGCAATTCCTTTCGGAGTTTTAGGACATTTGTCTTCTTTATCAGGTACTCCGTCTTTGTCGCTGTCCTTTAATAATCCAAAGTTTTTTGTAACACCAATGCTATGCATCAAATAAGAATCATTGTCGTTACGAACAGAAAAATCACGATTATCATGATCAGAGTATAAGACGGTCTCTGATAGATACACATTCCATAATTCATTAATACGGTAACGAACACCTGCACCAAAAGGGAAACAAAAGTCTGTTCCTTCAACTACGTTTTTACCACTTAATTTTTGAAAACCAATTCCCCCATGAGCATAGGGCGATAATACATTCTTATCAGTATTTAACAGATACAGTCTAACTTCTGCATTCCATGCAATTTGATTTGCTTTAAATCCTTTGCCTAAGTTCTCTCTGTATCCAACAGAACCAAATGAAAGATTTGAAATAAAATCAGCATTAGGCGTAATGTAATGACTATAATTAAAGCCAATATGAGCATAACTAGCCTGGCCTTTTCCAAAGAATCCTTGTCCTAAGTCGCCATTGTATTGAGTTAATCCAATAAACCCTCCAATTGCCTGAGGGCGTTTAGCTGTTTGTGAGAACCCTAAAATAGTAGTTAGTGTTAACACAAAAACGATCATTAATTTTTTCATCTTATTCTTATTAATTGCGGGGAACAAAGGTAAACTTGCTGAGCATATAATCCGAAATAATGTGAATATTCTTTGTCATTTAATCACCTGCGGGTATTATTTTTTATTTGAGCTCATTTGTTATAACTTTGCGGTACGTTCTTAGAATTAACTATTAAACAAAGCAATTATCCAGAAAGGTGGAGGGACTGAGCCCTATGATACCTTGGCAACCCTTGCAAAAGAAGGTGCCAATTCCTGATTCAATTAGTTTGAAAAAAGATAACTGCCGAAAGATTTCAAAAAATACATGTAAATCTCTTCCGGCTATCCTGAAGAGATTTTTTATTTTATAACCATTGATGAAAATGAGTAAGAATATAGAAAGTGATTTAAAACAGCGTATCCTCGTTATTGACGGGGCTATGGGTACCATGATTCAGCGTTATAAACTGGAAGAGGCCGATTACCGTGGCGAAAGATTCGCAAATTGGGAAAGTGATGTTAAAGGCAATAATGAGTTGCTAAATCTAACGCGTCCTGATATTATCAAAGCTATTCACCTAGAGTATTTGAATGCAGGCGCCGATATTATTGAAACTAATACTTTTTCTGCACAGGTGATATCCATGGCCGATTATAACATGGAAGCTCTTTCTTATGAGCTAAATGTGGAAGCTGCAAAATTAGCCCGTGCTGCAGTAACTGAATATTATACTACTAACGGGAACGATTATACGAAGTATGTTGCAGGTGCTATAGGTCCTACTAATCGTACAGCTTCTATTTCTCCAGATGTGAATGATCCAGGCTATAGAGCTGTAACATTTGATATGCTAGTAAATGCCTATGCTGAACAAGTAAGAGGATTGATTGAAGGTGGTGTAGATTTGTTATTGATAGAAACAATTTTTGATACACTGAATGCGAAGGCTGCATTATATGCTATTCAAATTGTACAGGAAGAAAAAAATACACACCTTCCAGTAATGATTTCAGGTACTATTACTGATGCTAGTGGAAGAACTTTAAGCGGACAAACAGTGGAAGCTTTTTTATATTCTCTTTCTCATGTTAATCTATTAAGTATCGGATTAAACTGTGCATTAGGTGCGAAAGAAATGCGTCCGTATCTTGAAGAACTTTCGAATAAAGCTCCATTTTTTATATCAGCTTATCCTAATGCAGGTCTCCCAAATCAATTTGGTGGCTATGATGAAACGCCTCATGCAATGGGACATCAGATTATCGATTTTCTTAATAGCGGATTCTTAAATATTGTTGGTGGATGTTGTGGTACAACCCCAGATCATATTGCTGAAATTGCACGTATAGCCTCCACCGTTAAGCCTCGTGTGCGTCCTGAGCGCGATCATTTATTACACCTTAGCGGACTAGAAGCAGTGACGTTGCGTCCCGAAAGTAATTTCATGAATGTAGGTGAACGTACCAACGTAACCGGTAGTCGTAAGTTTGCTCGCTTAATTGCTGAAGAAAATTATGAAGAGGCTTTGTCTATCGCTCGCGATCAGGTAGAGGGTGGAGCGCAAGTAATTGATGTGAATATGGATGAAGGGATGCTGGATTCTGAGAAAGCAATGGTGAAGTTTTTAAACCTAATTGCAGCAGAACCCGATATTTCAAAGCTTCCAATCATGATTGACTCTTCAAAATTTCATGTGATTGAAGCGGGATTGAAGTGCGTTCAAGGAAAGAGCATAGTAAACTCTATTTCTTTAAAAGAAGGAGAAGAAGCTTTTATAAATCAGGCAAAAACAGTTTTGCGTTATGGCGCAGCCGTTATTGTCATGGCTTTTGATGAAGTGGGTCAGGCAGATTCATTACAACGCAGAATAGAAATTTGTGAACGAGCGTATCGTATTTTAGTAGATAAAGTGAATTTCCCTCCGCAGGAAATCATCTTCGATCCGAATATTTTTCCTGTTGCTACAGGAATGGAAGAGCATCGTCGTAATGCCCTCGATTTCTTTGAGTCTACTGCATGGATAAAAAAGAATTTGCCTTATGCAAAGGTGAGTGGTGGAGTAAGTAATGTTTCGTTTTCTTTTAGAGGAAATGATCATGTTCGTGAAGCTATTCATGCTGCATTCTTATTTCATGCTATCAAGAATGGTATGGATATGGGTATTGTAAATCCTGCTCAGTTGCAGGTGTATGATGATATCGATAAAGAATTATTAAAACGTGTAGAAGATGTATTGTTTGATAGAACAGATGATGCAACGGAGAATTTAATCAACTATGCTGAGCAAATTAAAGGGGCTGGTAAAAAAGTAGAACGCGAAGTCCTTTGGCGAAATGAAAGTTTAGAGGAGCGGATTAAATATTCATTGGTGAAAGGTGTGGTTGATTTTATCGACACTGATATGGAGCAAGCACGTCTGAAATATGATAAAGCCTTGCATATTATAGAAGGTCCTTTAATGGATGGAATGAATGTAGTTGGTGATCTGTTTGGAGAGGGTAAAATGTTTTTGCCGCAAGTAGTAAAAAGCGCGCGCGTAATGAAGAAAGCAGTTGCATTTTTGTTACCATATCTCGAAGCTGAAAAAACAAGCGCTAGTTCTAAAGCCGGGAAAATATTAATGGCAACCGTTAAAGGTGATGTGCATGATATCGGAAAAAATATTGTGGGAGTGGTAATGGCTTGTAATAATTATGATGTGGTGGATATTGGTGTGATGGTGCCTTGCGATAAAATATTAGCGGCAGCAATCGAACATGGGGTAGATGCAATTGGATTAAGTGGATTAATCACTCCTTCGCTCGATGAGATGGTTCATGTAGCAAAAGAGATGGAACGTACGGGAATGAAAATTCCATTAATGATTGGTGGCGCTACTACTTCAAGGGTGCATACTGCTGTAAAAATTGCGCCATATTACAGTGGACCAGTAGTACATGTGAATGATGCTTCGCGAAGTGTTCCTGTTTTAGGTTCGTTATTATCTAATGAACATAAGGAACAATTTATGAAAGGAATTATAGAAGATTATGCACGTATTCGAACACAACATGAAAACGCGAATAATCAAAACAAGTTTATAGCATTAGAAGAGGCACAAAAGAATAAAGTAAAAATTGATTGGGCAGCGCAAACAGTTGTATCTCCGAAGAGTTTAGGAGTGCAGGCTTTAGAAAATTATCCGTTGGATAAATTAGTTCCTTATATCGACTGGACTCCCTTCTTTCATAGCTGGGAGATGAGAGGTTCTTATCCAAAAATTTTAGAGGATAAAGAAAAAGGTGTTGAAGCGAAAAAGTTATTTGATGATGCGCAAGTAATGCTTGATAAAATTATCAATGAAAAATGGCTGCTGGCAAATGCGGTGATTGGATTATTTCCTGCAAATGCTATTGGAGATGATATTGAAGTATATACCGATGAAAACAGAACGCAATTACTAACTAAGTTTCATACGTTACGTCAGCAGACATTAAAACCAGAAGGTCATCCGAATATTGCATTAAGCGATTATGTTGCTCCGAAAGCTTCTGGCGTGAATGATTATGTAGGTGCATTTGCGCTTACTGCAGGACAAGGAATTGATAGTAAGGTTGAGGAGTTTGAAAAAAATCATGATGACTACAGCGCAATTATGCTGAAAGCATTGGCAGATCGATTAGCAGAGGCTTTTGCAGAACATTTACATGAGCGCGTGAGAAAAGAATATTGGGGCTATGCGAGTGAAGAACAGTTTTCTAACCAGGAATTGATTCAAGAACACTATAAAGGTATCCGTCCAGCACCAGGTTATCCTGCTCAGCCTGATCACACAGAAAAAAATCAGTTGTTTGAATTATTAAAAGCAACGAATGCAACCGGTATTACATTAACTGAAAGTTTAGCGATGTTGCCAACGGCCAGTGTTTGTGGATTGTATATTGGAAATGAAAATGCGCAGTACTTCGGATTAGGAAAAATTAATAAGGAGCAAGTGGAGGATTATGCCAAACGAAAAGGAATGGAGGTAGAAGTGGTTGCTAAATGGCTGGCTCCTGTTTTATAGTTGAAAAATTGAATCAAAATAAAAAAGGTTCGGAATTCCGAACCTTTTTTATTTATTAGAACTGAATCTAATTACATACCTGTTCCTGAAACAGCAGTTTCAGTTGAAGCTGTGTCAGTTGACTCAGCAGCTGGCATTTCAGCTGGCATTTCTTCAGTAGCAGTTACTTCTTCAGTAGCAGTAGCTTCTTCAGTTTTTGCTCCACCGCAAGATGATAATGCAACAACGAAAGTTGCAACAGCAAAGAATGTGAATAATTTTTTCATTTTGTTTGTTTTTGATTTTGGTTAAACTTACAGCTTAATACCCATATTAAATTTTTGTAACCCAATTTTTACTCAAATTTTTTAAATAAATCGTAAATTGCTGAAAACCAGCATAAAAAATTGGACATCGAGACGGGTTACTACAAAATAATTGCAGACATTTGCTTTTATAAAGGGTTACCTTTTTAAATAAAACGAATTAAAGACAAACCAGCATGAATCAAGTTCAGCCTGTTGCCGAAATTGAAATTTTGGAGCTGTTACAAGCCGGAGATGATAAAACTCTAAAAGTTATTTATCGTCAGAATTACCAAACTGTAGTAAGCTTTATTATTAACAATGGCGGAACATTGCAGGAGGCGAAAGATACTTATCAGGAAACGCTAATAGTTTTCTGCGAGAAGCTTAAGCAGGATGGATTTGAATTAAACTGTAGCATTAAAACGTTCTTATATTCAATTGGTCGCCGCCTTTGGCTGAAACAGCTAAAACGTAAATCTCGTTTTACAACCGAGGAGTTGAATGATAGTGAAGACTATCTTCCCTTCGAAGAAGATAAAACTGATGAACGCGAAGAGCAGTTCTACGCAATGAATCAGGCGCTCGAACAACTAGGCGAACCGTGTAGATCTATTCTCAAAGACTTTTATATTAATGGTCATAGTATGGAAGAAATCACACAAAAATTTGGATATACGAATGCAGATAATGCAAAAAACCAGAAGTATAAATGTTTGAAAAGACTCAAGAAGAGTTTTTTCGAAGTCTTTAATAACGGATTAGTAACTAATGAAGAATTCTAGAGAGATTGATGAGATTATTGAACGATACTGCTTTGAGGAATTAACTCCTGAAGAGCTTCGTATTTTTGAGCAGTGGCTAGAGAGTGACCCTCAAATGGCGGCGTCTGTAAATGATTTTTTATCGCTAAAAAATGCTTTTGAAAATTATCGCGAACGACTTGCACTAAGAAAGAAGATTGAAAGTATCCACGAAGAAGTAGAGTTTGATTTATTTAATACTCCAACCCCTTTAAAAGTAGTAAAGTCTGGTAATTCAACAAAGTTCCTTTTTGGTAAAGAACGTTCATATTTATCTATCGCTGCAGCTGTTTCTATTTTTATTTTAAGCGCTGTTTCTCTTTCACTTTGGATGTTTGGTAATGGATCATCTAAAAACCAAAATGCCTACCGCGAATTGCGTCGTGAAGTGGAGAAGATTAAAAAGAATCAAAAAGAAATTATTAAAGGAATTAATGCTGGCGATTCAAAAGAAGATCGTAGCCAGTTTACAGGTACCGGGTTTGCCATTACAAAAGATGGTTATGTTTTAACAAGTTACCATGTAATACAGGATGCAAAAGAAATTTATATCAGCAATGAATCTGTTGGACAGTTACAAGCAGAAGTGGTGTATTCTGATAAATCTTTAGATCTTGCTATGTTAAAAGTAAAAGAGGATAGCTTCCCAGGTTTTAAAGAAATTCCTTTTGCATTTAAAAAATCAATTTCTGATCCAGGCGAAAAAGTATTTACACTAGGTTTCCCTCGCGAAGATTTAGTTTTTGGGGATGGGTCTATCAGTTCTTATACAGGTTTTGAAGGCGATACAACAGCGTATCAAATCAGTATTCCGGTAAACCCAGGTAATTCTGGCGGGCCACTATTTGATAATCAAGGAAACTTAATTGGAATTATCAGTGGAAAGAATGAATCTGCCGAAGGTGCTTCTTTCGCAGTAAAATCAAAATGGATAAATGATTATATCAATTCAAAGTCGAACGCTTCTATTTTCTTGCCAACAAATAAATTATTGGTAGGCGTCGATAGAGCAACTCAAATAAAACGTTTGAAAGATGTAGTCTTAATGGTTAGAGTATTTAACTAATTTGAAAAAAATATACTTATCAGCGGACTTAAAAAGTCCGCTTTTTTATTGCTCTTTTTTTCGCCATATGTATCAAACCCTTTCTTAACTTTGCGAGCAAATTATTCTGTTATGAAATTTTTTTATCGGACACTTTCAGCTTTAATGTTTTTATCGCTAGGTAATCCATTTTGCGGTTTTTCGCAAAAACTTTGGAGCTTACAAGAATGTGTTGATTATGCAGTTCAACATAATTTATCAGTTAAACAACAATTTATTTCAACTCAATCGCAAGAGAATAATGTTGGACAAAGTTTTTATTCGCTATTCCCAACATTGAATGCAAGTGCAAGTGGAAGTTACAACTGGGGCCGTTCAGTAGATCCTTTCTCTTATACTTTTACGAATTCTGAAATCAAATCTGTAAATCCTTCATTAAGTTCTAGCCTTACATTGTTTAATGGATTTCAACTACAAAACACATTAAAGCAAAGCAGGCTGAATTATCTTGCCGGACAAAACGACTTAAGAAAAATTCAAAATGATATTTCTTTGAGTGTTGTTTCTGCTTATTTGCAATTGCTATATACGAAAGAACAATTTAAGCTTACACAAGCAAGAGTAACCGAATCACAAAAGCAGCGTGATCGTACTAAAGCTATGACAGAGGCAGGGGCCATGACTCAAGGAAGTTTGCTAGATGCCGAATCGCAATTGGCGAATGAGGAGCTAAATAACATCACTGCAGAAAATCAAAATATTATTGCGCGTTTGTCAATTGTGCAATTATTAGAATTAGATAGTGCTACAAACTTTGATATTATTACTCCTGAAGTAGAAATTCAAACCTCTTCTGTGTTAGCATCAACGGCTGAACAGGTTTTTCAATTAGCATTAGCACATTTACCCGAAATAAAAAGTGCTTCCTTCAAAGAGCAAAGCGCATTAACTTCATATTCTATTGCTCGTGGAAGTTATATGCCGCGTTTAACCATGTTTGGATCTTTATCTACAGGTTATTCAAGTACTACGCGTAATGCTGACGGGGATCCAGCTTTTTTAGGTTATTTTCCGACTGGTTATGTTACAGCTTCTGGAGAAGATGTTTTGGCGCCGGTGATTAAAACGAATTATGTAAAAACTCCTATTAATACTCAGTTCAACAACAATATTACAAAGGCGGTTGGTGTGAGTTTGAGTATCCCCATTTTTAATGGATTATCATCGCGTTACAGAGTGAACAATGCCAAATTAAATTTATTATCTGCTGAAACAAGTTTACAACAGACAAAAAATACTGTTTTTAAAAGCGTACAACAAGCCGTTGCGGATGCAAATGCGGCTCAGAAAAAATATCAGGCTTTAACAAAAAGTGTTGTTGCTTTAAATGAAGCATTTGTTTATGCGGAAAAGCGTTATAACGCTGGATTAACAAGTTCGTTAGAGTTTCTAACGGCTACGAATAACCTAACAAGAGGCAAAGTGGAATTATTACAAGCTAAATTTGATTTGATTTTCAAAGTCAAAGTCCTTGATTTTTATGCTGGAAATCCACTTGCATTCTAAATTTTAAAAATTAGAAGTATGAAAAAGAAAATCGGAATTGCAGTAGTTGTTGTTATCATCGGTTTGGTAGTTGCCAAAAAGGTTGGTTGGCTTGGCTCCAACAATTCAACAAAAGTTAGTGTCGAGGCAGCTACAAAAAGAGATATTGTTGAAACTGTTTCTGCAAGTGGAAAAGTTCAACCTGAAAAAGAAATTAAAATTACAGCAGATGTGTCAGGTGAAATTGTAGAATTGTATGTTAAAGAAGGCGATGTAGTTAAGAAAGGCACTTTGCTTTGTAAGATTAATCCTGAAATTTATTTGTCAAGTTTAGATCGTTCGGAGGCTGCTGTGAATGGGTCAGTTGCTAATTTATCAAGCAGCAAATCAAGATTAAAACAGGCTGAATCGCAGTTGCAAAAGGCAGAACTTACGTATAATAGAAATAAAAAATTGTTTGATGATAAAGTTATTTCATCTCAGGATTTTGAATCAATTAAATCGGCTTATGAAGTTGCGAAAGCAGAAGTAGAGGCAGCACGAATGGCAATTGCTTCATCGGAGTTTACTATCAAAAGTACACAAGCAAGTTTGAAGGAGTCGAGAGAGAATTTAAATAAAACTAATATCTACGCTCCTGTTGATGGAACAATTTCAAAATTGAGTAAAGAGAAAGGCGAACGTGTTGTTGGAACTAATATGATGGAAGGAACAGAAATTATGCGTCTTGCTAATTTGAATGAAATGGAAGTAAGTGTGGATGTAAGTGAAAGTGATATTGTACGCGTATCGAGAGGGGATACTGCAGAAATCGAAATTGATGCATACCTTGGAAGAAAGTTCAAAGGAGTTGTTACCGAAGTTGCTAACTCAGCAACTTTATCAGGCGTACAATCTACTGATCAGGTAACAAACTACACTGTAAAAGCAAGGATTTTAAGAGAGTCGTATCAAGATTTATTAGCCGGCAAATCAGTTGATTTTAGTCCGTTTCGCCCAGGTATGTCAACTACGATTGATATTATTACTAAGAGAGTTTCTAATGTTTTATCAGTTCCTATTGCTGCAGTAACTACACGTGATACTGTAAAAACTGCAAGTGTAAAAGCTGCTGACGTCGCTACTTCAAAAGTAAAAGAATGTGTGTTTGTAGTTGTAGATGGGAAAGTAAAAATGAAATTAGTAAAGACAGGAATTCAGGACAATATGAATATTCAAATTCTTGAAGGATTAACACAAGATGATAAAGTGGTTACGTCTCCTTTCAGGGTAATTTCTAAGACATTGAAAGATGGAGATGTAGTTAAGGTGGTTTCCAAAGAGGAATTGTTTTCCGTTGAAGAATAAATGATTTTACATATAGAAACAGCTACTGATATTTGTTCTGTTATTTTAGCGGATAATGGAATTATTATTGCCGAAAAAACATCTGAACCAATTCGTGATCACGCTTCCTCATTAGCGGTTTTTATCGATGAAATATTAAAACAATCAAGAGTTTCGCCATCGGAATTAAAGGCAGTGGCTGTAAGTAAGGGGCCAGGTAGTTATACAGGATTACGTATTGGTGTTTCTACAGCGAAAGGTTTATGTTATGCATTAAATATTCCGCTTATTGCTATCGCTACTACGCAGGCTATGGCACAACAGTTTTACTTGGAGAATCCGGATTATAACGGGTATGTGGTACCGCTATTAGATGCCCGACGAATGGAAGTATATGGTGCTATTTATAATCGCCAATTAGAAGAGATACATCCAATTGTTGCAGAAGTATTAAATGAAAATAGTTTTTTGTTTGATAGTAATTTGCAGTATGCTTTAATTGGAAGTGGGGCTGCTAAAACAAAAGCTATTTTTGATGATAAAGCAAATTTGATTTTCTACGAGCAATTTTTAATTTCTGCTCAAGGACTAATTACGCTCGCACTAAAGGCATATAATGAAAATGTTTTTGAAGACGTAGCGTACTTCGAGCCGTTTTATTTAAAAGATTTTGTAAGTCCACATTTTAAATCTGAAAACTAATTTTTTTTTAGATTGTTGTAAGGATAAGTATTCGCGCACGACTAATTTGAAAACTAATAACCATGAAACAGTATTTAATTAGCTTAGTAGGAGTTATTATTTTAATGTCCTGCACCAATCCTAACAAAGGAAGTCAATCTAAATCATCTCAATCTGATCTAAATCAAAAAAGTAAAACTATGGAAACTAAAAATTTAGATACCGCTACATTCGGTGGAGGATGTTTCTGGTGCGTTGAAGCAATTTATCAGCAATTAAATGGAGTTGTTTCTGTAGCAAGCGGGTATTCTGGCGGACAACGAGCAAACCCTTCGTATGAGCAAGTTTGTAGTGGTGGAACAGGACATGCAGAGGTGATACAAATTGTTTACGATACAACTAAAATATCATTTGATGAATTGTTGCAAGTATTCTGGACAGTTCACGATCCAACTACATTAAATCGTCAGGGTGCTGATGTTGGTACGCAATATAGATCAGTTGTGTTTTATCATAATGATCATCAAAAAGAATTGACAAAATCGTATATCGAAAAATTAAATGCCGAACATGCTTTTAATAGTCCTGTAGTCACTGAGGTAAGTCCGTTTACAGCTTTTTACAAAGCAGAAGATTATCATCAGAATTATTACAATGACAATCAAAATCAGCCATACTGTTCGTTGGTCATTCAACCTAAAGTAGAAAAGTTTAAAAAGGTATTTGGCGATAAATTGAAAAAGTAAATTCAATAAAAGTTTTAGTAAATAAAAACGGGGAGTGTTTACTCCCTGTTTTTATTTATTAGTTAATCTTGAAATGTTGTTTAGCCATTTCCGTTACAGCAGTTCCAATTGCTAAACATGCTGTGGCGGCTGGTGATGGCGCATTTAATACATGCAATGCATTATCGCTATGAACAATTTTAAAATCATCAATCATTTGTCCTGATGAATCTAGTGCCATTGCTCTAACGCCAGCTCTTCCTGGAACAATGTCTTCCATTTTTAAATCAGGAATTAATCGTTGTAGGCGTTGTAAAAATAATCGCTTGCTAAATGCTCTGCGATACTCGTCTAAGCCAAATTGCCAGTGCTTGAAAAACAACTTCCAGGTGCCACCATAACTTAGCGCGTCAACAGTATCAGATAAACTAAAATCTGTTTTCCCATAGCCTTCACGCTTAAATACAAAAACCGCATTGGGTCCGCACTCAGTAGGATGGTTAATCATTCGAGTGAAGTGAACACCTAAAAATGGGAATTGCGGATTAGGAACTGGGTATATGAGATTCTTAACTTTATATTTTGCTTCTTCTGTAAGTTCATAATAATCTCCTCTGAAACCAACAATTTTCATATCAGGATCAACACCATCTTTCTTAGCGATGCGATCAGTTTGTAGTCCTGTGCAATTAACAATATAATTTGAGGTAAAATTGCCTTTCGGAGTAACAACTGTTGTTTTCCCATCGGCTTTAATGAAGTCTGTTACTTCATGCTCTAAAGCTACTTTGCTACCCGGGAATTTTTCTTCAATTAAATCAGCCAACACTTTGCATACTCCCACAAAGTCAATTATGCCTGTACAACCTACACGGATACCTTCAATGCCTGAACAATATGGCTCAATTTCTTTTATTTGAGCAGCAGAAATTAATTCAATATCCTCAACACCATTTTGCAATCCATGGTTATACACCTTGTGCATATGAGGCAACTCTGCAGTGTCTGTCGCAACAATCAATTTACCGCAAATGTCGTGTGCAATATTATGTTCTTTTGCGAATGCAACTAGTTCTCTTCTTCCATCAACGCAATTTTTTGCTTTGTAACTTCCCGGCTTATAGTAAATACCTGAGTGAATAACGCCTGAGTTTCTTCCCGTTTGATGGTATGCCACGGCATTTTCTTTTTCAAGAACAAGAATTTTTAAATCAGGTCGGTGTAGATTTAGTTTGTATGCGGTTGATAATCCTACTATACCTCCTCCGATAACAATTATGTCGAAGTGCTTATTTTCCATTAGACAAATGTAATACCTACGCAATTAACTTCCGAAGCGATTTTAATTAAAATATCCAATGTAAAAAACACATAAATGTGTTGATAACTACATGTCGAAGGTGATAAAGAAAGCGCTTCTAACTTTAAATTTGTTAATCTTACATTTAGATATGCGAATCCTTAGTAGAATACTTGTGTTTTTAATTTGTCCAGCAACTGTTTTAGCTGGAATAAATGACAATCCTTTTGGTGGAATCAAATCTTCTGCAATGGGAGGGACGGTAACTTCTATAGCATTTGATGGAAGTTCTTCCTATTCAAATCCTGCAACAATGACTTTTTTAAAGAAAAACTATATCGATGTTGGAATTAATTACTCTTCTCCCAAATCAATTTTTCTAATGAATACCGGCAACAAATATTACAACAGTAAATCAAATAGTCTTCCTATTAGTTTATTCGGAGTTTATAAGTTTACTGATAAAGTAGATTTAGGATTGGCTATAAATAATATTTTTCAAAACAATATTTCATGGGATGAAAGCTGGGCTGGCAAGTACATTTGCATTTCTAATAAAACCGATGTTCAAAATTTTCAGCCTACAATTTCATATCGCG
Organism: Bacteroidota bacterium; assembly: GCA_947447155.1. Lineage (GTDB taxonomy): Bacteria > Bacteroidota > Bacteroidia > AKYH767-A > OLB10 > CAINEC01. The sequence continues at coordinate 14,712 of CANFIN010000014.1, forward strand.
TAAATAAGAAATTTTCTATTGGTGGCGGATTGATGTTTACTATGTATCATCAGCAGGCCTCTAAAGCATTAAACTATGAAAGTATAAACGGTGCACCCATTGTTAATTATAATGTGAAGGGTTCAGCACTAGGATTAAACTTGGGCTTAAATTATTATGAGAAGAAATGGCATTTAGGGTTATCGGTTCGTACAGCATTGAATTATAAAAATGCTAAGGGCGATGTTACATTTAAAAATGTTCCTTCCTCATTAGTGGCTAATGGCATTCTTCCATCTGCATCTATTGCCGCAACTTCAAGTATTAAATTACCCTCTGTAATATCTTTAGGCGTTGCTTACGAATTAGATGAAAATTGGTTGGTTACAATGGATTTGAATATTTATAATTGGTCAAACATCGATTCGTTAAAAATAACAAAAACTAATTACGAAAATTGTAGTTTTAATGTAAAGCAAGACTTGAGCAGTTCTTACGCAATCAGGTTTGGTGCAAAATATATTCAATCAAAGAATCTAAGTTTTAGGGGAGGCTTCGCGTTTGACTTGTCTCCTGTTTTAGATACTTATGTTAATCCTGCATTCCCTGATGCTAATAAATTCACTTACACTGGGGGTGTTTCTTATCAATTAAAAAAATCCTTATCGGCAGATGCGTATGTTGGATATTCAGACATCAAAGAGCGCAAAGAAGTAAAAAATGTAAATAATTTTAATGGTACCTTTAAGTCGAATTCGTTTATTGGTGGAATAGGATTGAATTATGAATTTTAATTTAAAAATAGTAGTAGTATTTTTTTGCTTGAGCATCGTTGCATGCAAGCCTAGTTTGGATGAGCCTCGTTATACAAGTGGAAAGGCATCGTTTATGCGATTTGTTGCAATTGGTGATGATTTTGGAGCTGGGTACACTAACGGGGCACTCACACTTAACGGCCAGTTAAGTGCTGTTCCTAATATTGTAGCAGATAAGTTTCAATTAGCGGAGGGTGGTGATTTTACGCAAGCCCTCATGCCCGATGGAAGCGAAGCTGGAATTGATATCGTGAATAATATTTTGACAGGTTCTGGATATCTTTCGAGTTATATCAATTGTCAGAATAAGTCGTCGCTAATGATTTTAAAAAATAATTTCGATCCTTCTAGTCAGAATTGGCTAGGTGCAAAGCATTATAATAATTACTGTGTACCTGGCTTGAAATCATTTCAGGCCTATAGTCAGTTTACGGGAAAATCATATCCAGTAGGAAATTTATTTTATCATCGTATGGCTTCAGATACAGGCTCGTCAGGACTTTCATCTACTGTATTAGGGGATGCTCAGTTTTTGAACGCCACATTTGTTATGATTTGGATTGGCTCGTCTGATGTTTACAATTATGCATTTTCAGGAGGTTCAGGTGAAGTTGGTGGATTAAATACTTATGATATTACCCCAGTTGATACTTTTCAGAATGCAATTAATTACATATTTAGTGGCTTAACCGGTGCTGGTCAAAGTGGAATCGTCGCTAATATTCCGGGTATTGAAGATATACCTTATTTTAATGCCTTACCATATAATGGTTTAAAGCTTACTAGTCAGCAAGCAACGGCATTAAATGCTACCTCACCTCCAGGAATTAATTTTATCGAGGGTGAAAATGCATTGGTAATTGCAGAAGAAACTGGTGGTGTGATTCGTCAAATAAAAAAGGGCGAGTATATTTTAAATATTATTAATGCCGATTCTGTTTTATGCGGAGGATGGGGGACGCCTCAAAAACCAATATCTGCGAATTATGTTTTAGATAGTGTTGAAGTAAGTAAAATTACTAGTAGAATTTCGATTTTTAATTCGAATTTACGAACTGCTGCCAATGATAACGGATTTGCTTTCTTCGATTTCAATCGCTTTATGGCTAATTTGAAAAGTGGATATTCTTTCAGTGGAATTTCAGCAACATCAAACATGTTTTACGGAGGGGCCGTTTCATTGGATGGATATCATTTAACTCCTAGGGGATATGCATTAGCTGCTAATGAGTGTGTTAAAGCGATAAATTCAAAATATAAAAGCAATCTGCCATTGATAAATACAGTTGATTACAGCGGAGTTGTTTTTCCTTAACTGATAAGGAGATGTAATTCCTTCTGTTTTTTCGATGATATTAAGAGCTTAAACTTTATCTTTGCGGCTATATAATCAGGCGTTTAATCAAAATGAGTCAACATAGTATTATCGGAAATATTTCTCCTGAATTAATGGATGAAATGTATCGCATGTATCTAATCAATCCAGACAGCGTAGATGCAAGCTGGAAACAGTTTTTCTTAGGGTTCGATTTTGCTCGTGCTCGTTTTGGAGATGATACAGATGTAGTTCCCGAAAAAGTAAATAAAGAATTTAAGGTAATCACATTAATTAATGGTTATCGAACTCGCGGACATCTATTCACTAAAACGAATCCAGTCCGAGAACGCAGGAAATATCATCCTACCTTAGCATTAGAGAATTTTGGTTTAGCGCAATCTGATTTGGAAACTGTTTTTTCTGCAGGTCAGGAAATAGGAATCGGCCCTGCAAAATTAAAAGACATTATTTCTCATCTAGAAGAAACTTATTGCCAGAGTGTAGGCGCCGAGTATGAATACATACGAAATCCTGAAGTGATTAATTGGCTTCAGTCTCGTATGGAAGGTTCGAAAAATCATCAGTCGTTTTCTATTGAAGAAAAGAAAAGAATACTTCATAAATTAAACGAGGCCGTAGCTTTTGAAAATTTCCTTCACACGAAATTTACAGGACAGAAAAGATTTTCTTTAGAAGGAGCAGAGTCCGCTATTCCGGCACTAGATGCAGTGATTGATGCGGGAGCAGAGTTAGGTATTAAGGAGTTCGTTATCGGAATGGCGCATCGTGGTAGGTTGAATGTGTTGGCAAATATTTTAGGCAAAAGCTATGAAGATATATTCTCTGAGTTTGAAGGGAAAGAGTTTGATGAAAATGCTTTTGATGGAGATGTAAAATATCATCTTGGTTTTTCAACTGATGTTGAAACAATGCATAATAAGAAAGTGCATTTAAGTTTAACTCCAAATCCATCGCATCTTGAAGCTGTGGATCCAATTGTAGAAGGAATAGTTCGTGCTAAGTTGGATGAAACAAAAGGGTATACTGTGGATAGCATCGCTCCAATACTTATTCATGGCGATGCAGCCATCGCAGCGCAGGGTATCGTTTACGAAGTAATTCAAATGTCGCTATTGAAAGGATATTCTACTGGTGGAACTATTCATCTTGTAATTAATAATCAGGTAGGATTTACTACGAATTATATTGATGCCCGATCAAGTACATATTGTACGGATATTGCCAAAGTTACATTGTCGCCAGTATTCCATGTTAATGGAGATGATGTTGAAGCGCTGGTTTACACAATTCGTCTTGCAATGGAGTACCGACAAACATTCCATCAAGATGTTTTCATTGATATTTTATGCTATCGTAAATACGGACATAACGAAGGCGATGAACCAAGATTCACACAACCCTTATTGTATCAAGAAATTGCGAAGCATTTAAATCCTCGTGAGATTTACAACCAAAAATTATTATCCGAAGGATTAGTAGAAGCAAATCTTGCGAAGGAGATGGAAAAGTCTTTCAAGGATTTGTTGCAAAGTAATCTTGATAACTCCAAGCTTCAGGAGAAAACAAAAGTTACTCCTTTTATGGAGGGGCGTTGGTCTGAATATCGTTTAAGCAATTCAAAAGATTTTGAACAGTCGCCGGTAACAGCAGTTGATAAAAAGACAATTGTTGCCCTTGCAGATAAAATTACTAGTCTGCCTTCAGATAAAAAATTCTTCAATAAAATTCTTCGATTATTTGAAGATAGAAAGCAAATGATGAAAGAGCCAGGTCGTTTAGACTGGGCCATGGGCGAGTTGCTTGCATATGCAACCTTGATGAATGAAGGTTTTCCTGTTCGTGTAAGCGGACAAGATGTAGAACGAGGTACTTTTTCCCATAGGCATGCCGTTATACGTGTAGAAGATTCGGAAGAGCAATACGTTCCTTTAAATAATTTATCAGACAAACAAGCACCGTTTTATATTTATAACTCCCTATTGAGTGAGTATGGTGTTTTAGGTTTTGAATATGGCTATTCATTTGCATCTCCTGATTCTTTAGTTATTTGGGAGGCGCAATTTGGAGACTTTGGTAATGGCGCGCAAATAATTATTGATCAATATCTAAGTAGTGCTGAAGATAAATGGCGCCGTATGAATGGACTTGTTATGTTGTTGCCTCATGGTTACGAAGGACAGGGAGCAGAACATAGTAGTGCAAGATTAGAAAGGTTTTTACAACTATGTGCAGAAGATAATATGCAGGTAGTAAATTGTACAACTCCTGCAAACTTCTTTCACCTAATTCGCCGTCAGATGCATCGCGAATTTAGAAAACCACTTATTGTATTCACGCCTAAGAGTTTATTACGTCATCCTAAATGCGTTTCTGCTATCGCAGATTTGTCGAAAGGCGGATTTCAAGAGGTAATTGATGATTCGATTGTAAATGCAAAAACAGTTAAGAGAGTTGTTTTTTGTTCTGGTAAATTATATTACGATTTGTTGGAGAGACAAGACGCAGAAAAGGAAAAAGACATCGCCATTGTTAGATTAGAACAATTGTATCCATTCCCTAAAAAACAGTTGGATGCTATCCTAGCAAAATATAAGAATGCTGATGATTTGATTTGGCTACAAGAAGAGCCTGAAAATATGGGAGCATGGTCGTACTTATTGCGCACATGGAATAATTTAAAGTTAAATTTAATTGCCCGTGAAGCAAGCGCGAGTCCTGCAACCGGATCTCATAAACATCACAACAAAGAGCAACAAGCACTAATAGAAAAGGCGTTTGCGAAATCAGAAACACCAGTATTAATTTAAATTATAACGTAGCGCAGTTACGAAAACAATAAAATTATGGCAGTAGAAATAAAAGTCCCTTCTCCAGGCGAGTCAATCAGTGAAGTGCAAATTGCACGTTGGATTAAAAACGATGGCGATTATGTAGAAAAAGATGAAGAGATTGCAGAAATTGATTCAGACAAAGCAACATTAACCTTAGTAGCTGAAGCCGATGGTATTTTAAAGACATTAGCCAAAGAAGGTGAAACAATAGCAGTTGGTTCTGTTGTGGCTTCTATCGATACATCCGCAAAAGCTCCTGCAAAGAAAGAAACTAAGAAAGCAGAGCCTGCCAAGGCGGAAGTGGTTGCAGCAGCTGTTGCGGCAAATACAAAGGATTCATATGCTAACGGACATCCGAGTGTAGCAGCAAAAAAGTTGATGGATGAAAATAATATCGCTCCTGCGCAAGTTGTATCATCAGGAAAGGATGGTAGAATAACAAAAGGAGATGTAGTAAATGCTGTTAAAAATGGCACTCTTCGCTTAGCAATGCCCACTCATGAAATAACGCGTGATCAGAAGCGTGAAAAAATGACGATGCTGCGCAAGAAAGTTTCTGAACGATTGGTTTCTGTTAAGCGCAATACAGCCATGCTTACTACTTTTAACGAAGTAGATATGAGTGCAGTAATGAATTTAAGAAAGCAATATAAAGATGCTTTTAAAGAGAAACATGGAATTGGATTAGGCTTTATGAGCTTCTTTACAAAAGCAGTTACAGAAGCTTTACAGGCATTTCCAGCAGTGAATGCACAAATCGATGGTGATGAAATCGTGTTTAATAAATATTGTGATGTTGGAATTGCTGTAAGTGCACCTAAAGGATTAATGGTTCCGGTTATTCGTAACGCGGAGGCATTAACCCTTGCAGAAATTGAAGCAGCAATAGCAGCGCTTGCTACAAAGGCGCGCGACGGGAAAATTACAGTCGATGAAATGAATGGCGGTACTTTTACTATTACTAACGGTGGTGTCTTTGGGTCGATGATGTCAACACCAATTATTAACCCTCCTCAAAGCGCAATCTTAGGTATGCATAATATTGTTGAGCGCGCAGTGGTAGTGAATGGTAAAATAGAGGTGCGCCCAATTATGTATCTTGCTCTATCGTATGATCATCGTATCATTGATGGTCGTGAATCAGTAGGGTTTTTAGTAAAGGTAAAACAGATGATCGAAGATCCTCTTAAGTTAATGACAGGTGGAACAGATCCAATGAAAGTATTATTAGGTGTATAATTTTTATTGGCTCTTGAGAAATGGCCTTTATTGTTTTTTTGTATCGATGTTATAAATATTGATATATTTGTTTTACAATGAGTCAGGGATATCACATAAGTGTTAAAATAACTATTTTAAATTTCTTTAGAAGAATATTCAAACTTTCTGTTTTTGAAAATGGGTTGTCCTACCTTAATACCACATTCTTATCAGGCTTATCAGGAAAGTTGATTCCTCCTCCTTATCTGTATAATAAAGAAAGTATCCGCGAAGTAAACCGTGATGGAATTAATTTCAAGTTAGATTTAAGTGATACGGTAGATCATTATATTTTTTACAACTACCGTGATTTTTCATTGGAATTGTTTTTTGACGAGTCTAAAGATGTAAAAGTGATTCTTGATATTGGGGCTAATATTGGTTGGACAGCATTGCGCTTTGCTAGTAAAAATCCGAAAGCAAAAATTATTGCCTTTGAGCCACACCCTATAACTTTTCAAAGAGCACAAGATAATTTCGGAAGAAATAATTTCAATAATATCTTGTGTTTGAATATCGGACTGGGAGAGAGTCCATCTATTTTAAAAATTTATGAGTTGATGGATAATAATTCGGGTATGAATAGAATTGTGCTCGAAGAATTAGATCGTCCTTATAAAGAAGTAAAAATTGAACGATTAGATGATGTGTTAAATAGTAGAAATATTCATCAGGTCGATATGATTAAAATGGATGTTGAAGGATTTGAAGGATTCGTGCTTAAAGGGGCTTCAAAGATTTTGACTGACAGCAATGCAAAAATTTTAATGGAAACTGATGACGCCTATTTGAAAAATAATGGAAGTAGTGCAAGAACACTTATCGATATTTTAAAAGGATATGGATATCAGACTTTTTATCGCTCCGACAAAAAATGTTTTATTCAGGGAGATGATAATTTATCAGATTGTCACTTCGATATGTTGTGTAGTAAATAGATTATTCTGCAACCGCAATCACTTCTTGTACTTCAGGAAGCATTTGCTTTAATAAGTTTTCAATTCCAGATTTTAATGTAACTGTTGAAGACGGACAACCACTGCATGCTCCTTTTAAAACAACACTTACAGTTCCGTTATCAAATGATTTGAAATGAATAGCACCGCCATCGCTTTCTACTGCTGGCTTTACATACTCTTCTAGCAACTCTGTAATCTTCTTTTCTAATTCAGGCGATGATGGAATAGATGGTCTTTCTTTCGTTTCTGTTGTAAAGTCACTTACTTTAACTTCTGCTTTTTTTGTTGACGCAGGAACATGGTTATCATCGAAAGGAGAACCAATAAATAATTGCTCGCCCGACATTAAATAACCACGAATAAATTCTCTGATAATATTTGTTACATCAAACCAATCAACATCCGATTCTTTATTTAAGGTGATAAAGTTGCTCGTTATAAAAACTTTAGTAATTCCGCTAAATGAAAATAGGGACGCGCCTAGTGGACAGTTAACAGCAGATTCCTTAGAATCATATTCAACAACTCCACCTTCTAGCAAATTGATGTTGGCAACGAACTTCATACTATTGGGATTAGGAGTTAACTCGGCGTATATAGTTATTGGTGTCATAAAATTAAAATTGGTGCCGTAAAGTTAATGAAGACAACTCGGTTTAAATCATCACCGCGTAAATTTAATTCAAGCAATTCTTATTGTAACTTTGTCATATAAATGAGCTACCACCCAGAAAACTGTTTCCAAATTACTTCTGAAGAAGATTTTAATGCATGTGCGTTAGAGGTATTTCGTTATCAATTAGAGAATTTGCCGGTTTATAATCGTTATGTGCAATTGCTTAAAACGGACATTAAAGAGGTTAAGCATTATAATCAGATTCCTTTCTTGCCTGTTTCTCTGTTTAAGTCACATAATATGATTTCAAACAATGAAAATGCCGAAATGGTATTTACAAGTAGTGGTACCATAGGGTTAATTACTTCTCAGCATCCAGTAGCAAAAGTTGCTCTTTACGAAGAAAGTTTTATGAAAGGCTTTGAGCGATTTTATGGAGCTGTGGATGATTATTGCATCATTGGTTTATTGCCCGCCTACCTGGATCGAACGGGATCTAGTTTGGTTTATATGGTGAACCATCTTATTCAAAATAGCAAGCATATAAACTCAGGGTTTTATTTAGATCAATATGCCGATTTGAGAAGTTTATTGCAGCATCTAAAAAATCAAAATCAAAAAACAATTTTAATAGGAGTCACTTTTGCATTACTTGATATGGCAGAAAATTTTGTGGTGGACTTCCCAGAATTAATCGTGATGGAAACCGGTGGAATGAAGGGCCGTAGGAAAGAAATTGTTCGCGAAGAATTACATCAGATTTTAACCAAGGGTTTCGGTGTCGAAAAAATCCATTCTGAATATGGTATGACGGAACTTTTGTCGCAGGCTTACTCGAAAGGCGATGGGCTTTTTAATGGTCAGCCATGGATGAAAATTTTAATACGGGAAATTAATGACCCACATAAGTATGTTTCTAATGGAATTACGGGAGGTGTAAATATAATCGACCTGGCTAATTATTATTCTTGCTCCTTTCTTGCTACGCAAGATTTAGGAAAAATATACCCCTCTAATCAATTTGAAATTCTAGGACGTTTTGACAATGCTGATTTGCGAGGTTGTAATTTAATGGTGCAATAAAAATCAGTAATAATTTAGATTCATTTCACCTTGTAAATAGAATGGTTTAGGTTACATTTGCGCTCGCATGGAAAAATATTTACCATCAACAAAACCATTGAAGCTTAAGTATAAAATTCGCGATTATTCCCAGCTAACAAAAATGAGATTGGCTACGTTGGTCGTTTTTTCTGCTGCCATGGCTTTTATGACAGCCCCCGGTACAATTGATTTCGTGAAAATGGGTTGGCTTATTCTTGGTGGATTTTTAGTGACAGGTTCTGCTAATGGTTTTAATCAGGTGATGGAGCAAGAGCTTGATAAGTTAATGGATAGAACTAAATCAAGACCATTACCATCTATCAGAATGGGAGTTAACGAAGCTTTGATAGTTTGTATAGTTACGGGCCTAGTTGGTGTTTTTATATTATGGTATTATACAAACTTGGCTAGTGCTGTATTAGGACTCTTAGCTATTTTACTTTATACATTAGTTTATACACCAATGAAACGCAAATCGCCAATTGCGGTTTTTATTGGAGCGGTACCAGGCGCTATTCCTCCATTACTTGGATGGGTAGCAGCAACAGGAACTTTTAATACAGGTGCTTGGCTATTATTTGGTATTCAATTTTTATGGCAGTTCCCACATTTTTGGGCAATTGCATGGGTGTTGGATGATGATTATAAAAAGGCTGGATTTAATTTACTTCCTACAGGGAAAAGAGATAAAGGATCCGCGCTTCAAACAGTGTTATACACAATTAGTTTAGTGCCTATTGCTGTTATGCCTCTGGTTTTTAATATTTCAGGATGGTTATCAATGGTGCTTATGTTGGCTGTGACATTTTATTTTCTGTTTCAAGCAGTTCAGCTTTACAGGGAATGTTCTGTTGAAGCTGCAAGGAAGTTAATGTACGGGTCTTTTTTTTATTTACCCGTAGTTCAAATAGCTATGGTAATTGATAAAATAGGTTAGTTTATGGAAAATACAATCAAACAAAATTCAAACGAAACAGAGCCAATTATTCCGACTCAAAAAATAATATTATGGATTGGATTGGCAAGTATAATTATGTTGTTTGCTGGTTTAATGTCGGGCTATATTGTGCGTCAGGCAGAAGGTAATTGGTTGGTATTCGAAATACCATCTATGTTTTACATTTCAACAGTGGTAATATTGTTAAGTAGCTTGACATTAGAGATTTCTAAATCGGCAATCCGCAAGGAGAATAATAAAAAGGCATATCAATTTTTAACATATACATTGATATTAGGATTGGCCTTTGTAGTTTGTCAATTTTGGGGTTGGAATCAATTAGTGTCAAATAATATTCATTTTTCAGGAGGGAATCCTTCTGAATCGTTCTTTTATGCATTATCGGGATTACATCTTGCCCATCTGTCATTTGGTGTTATTAGTCTGGCTGTGACTACCTTTAAGGCGAAAAAAAATCGCTATTCTGCAAAAAATTATCTGGGAATTTCACTTTGTGCCATTTATTGGCACTTTTTAGATTTTCTTTGGTTGATTTTATTTGTATTTTTGGCGCTCTTTAGATAAAATTTAGATAATCTTTAAAACACTCTAACTACCGTATGGCTGCAGAAGCTACACTTAACAACGAAAACGCTAACTCCAAGTCTTGGAGTGGAGGTGTTTCTCCATTTGGAATCAGCTGGGGAAAAATGATGATGTGGTTCTTCCTTGTGTCGGATGCATTTACTTTCTCTAGTTTAATTATTGCTTATGGTGCATTTCGTCATCGTCATACTCAGGTATGGCCAACAGCGAATGATGTGTTTACGCATTTCCCGTTTGTTCACGAACATTTGCCATTGGCGTATGTAGGGTTAATGACCTTCATATTAATCATGAGCTCGGTAACGATGGTTCTTGCTGTGGATGCTGGACATAGAAGAGATAACAGAAGTGTTGCTATTTGGATGGGATTAACTATTATCGGTGGTTTTATGTTCGTTGGTTCTCAGGCTTGGGAATGGTATAATTTCATTACCGGTACACCTAAAGGCGCATTAATTACGAATATGGGCGAGATTTATCGCTTCCCAGAAAATGCTCCAAGTTTACATGCACATTCTCATACTGCAATTCCTGATTGGGCATTGATTGCTCCTGATCATAAAGTAATAGCTGATAAAGCAGAAGTTGAGCGTATCAAATCGATTTCAAAACCGATCAAAGGAGCTAACTTGGTTAATAACGAATACGGACATCCGTTGTTTGCAGATTTCTTCTTCTTTATTACAGGTTTTCACGGTTTCCACGTGTTTAGTGGGGTAGTAATCAATTTGATTATATTCTTTAATGTTTTAAGCGGAGTGTATTCTCGCCGTGGACATTATGAGCATATTGAAAAGACAGGACTTTATTGGCATTTTGTCGATTTGGTATGGGTATTCGTGTTTACCTTCTTCTATCTGGTTTAATCATTCATTATCTATAAAAAAGAAATAAGTCATGAGCGATCATAATAATCATGAAATGCACGGTTACTATACCGGCGATATACATAATCAGTTTGTGCCTGAGCATTACGATCCTAAAAATCGTTCTGTAATCTGGAGAACTTTCTGGATTTTATTAGTTATTACAATTGGAGAAGTTGCAATTGCGTTCACTAGTATTCCAAAAGAAATATTAATGGTTACATTCATCACTCTCACAGTTGTGAAGGCTTACTTCATTGTTGCTTTCTTTATGCATTTAAAGCACGAAAAATTGTCGTTGGCGTATTGCATATTATTTCCATTTGTTCTAATTGTTTATTTAATTGCCATGTCTCTGACGGAAGCAAATTACTTAAACCTTTGGGATGTGATCTTTAAGTAAGAGTGAAAAAATTCTGGATCTTATTTGGGTTGCTTGCATTTCCTTCTTTAGCATATTTATACTTGCAAACAGGGAAGAATAGTTTTAAACCGCTTGAAATTTTAGGTCCAATAGAAATACAAACAAAAACCGCTGATGGACATCAGGTGAACGATACCGTTTATCATACCATCAGCGGTTTTTCGCTTTTAAATCAGGATAGTAATATTGTTTCTGATTCAATATTCAAAGGCAAAATCCATATCGCTAATTTCTTCTTTACTACCTGCGGAACAATTTGTCCTAAAATGTCAAGTGAAATGATGCGTGTACAACATGCATTTGAAAAAGATACGGATGTAGTAATTGTATCCTATACGGTCGATCCTGAGCATGATACACCTTATATACTTAAAGAGTATGCGGTACAGCATAAAGCAATTTTAAATAAATGGTTCTTTCTTACCGGTGATAAAAAAACGATTTACGATTTAGCGCGTAATTCCTATTATCTAGTTGCAGGAGAAGGAGATGGCGGGCCAGAAGATTTTATTCATTCCGAAATGTTTACGCTTATTGATAAAGAAGGAAGAATTAGAGGAGGAAAAGATAAGAAAGGGAATATGCTAACCTACGATGGTACTAATATTCTAGATGTAAATAGGTTGATAGAAGATATTGATGTGCTTAAACGCGAGTATGCTAAACAATAATATTAACGTCTTGTTCTAATTAATAAAACATTTTATGTTCTCAAATCTATCCGAAAAAATAGTCTTCCGAATTGTATTATCATTATCGTTAGTTGTTTTTTTAGTTGTAGTTCTACTTAATCAAAAAGTATTGCCTCGTCCAGAAGTTTTACCTGCTTTCGCAACTTTTTTGCCTAAACTGAATGCAATAATCAATGCAAGTTGTACCATTCTTTTAATTCTATCTTATCGAGCAATCAGAAGAAAAGATATCTCAACGCATAAGCAACTTAACTTGCTTACTTTTTGTTTATCTGCTCTGTTTTTAATCTCTTATGTAGCGTATCATTGGATGGCTGATGAAACGAAATTCCCACTTGATAATCCATTAAGACCAGTTTATCTTGCAATTTTAATCTCACACATTATTTTAGCTGCAGTAGTGCTGCCATTGGTGCTTATATCTTTCTGGTACGGACTTAACAATAAAGTGGAACAACATCGTAAAATAACAAGGTTCTCATTTCCAATTTGGCTATATGTTACTACTACTGGTGTAATCGTTTATTTCATGATTTCACCTTATTACCCGTTTTAATTATTGCATATAAAAATTGAACTCCTTACATTTGATTTCACTATGAAAAAAGTAATACTTCTTATCGCTCTATTAGTTAACCTCTCAATTATTACAGAGGTAAATGCACAGTGTTCTATGTGCAGACAAGCAGCTGAATCTGGAATTAAAAAAGGAGAGGTGCAAGGCAGAGGGTTAAATAAAGGGATTTTATTTTTGATGGCTATCCCTTATGTATTAGGTGGTACAGCGTTTATTATTTATAAAAAGAACATGAGAAAGAAAACAGCTGTTGAACAATAAAAATTAAAGTCGGTTAATCCCGACTTTTTTTATACCATGAAAAAAGAAACAAAAGCTACTTTAGAAAATTTACTATTGGTTTTTCAGGAAAATGCAAATCCTTATCAAGCAGAAAGGATGAAAGCATATATGCGTAATTTGTTTGATTTTTACGGATTACAAAAAGATAAACGTGCAGAATTAGCAAGTCCTTATTTGAAAGAGCTTGTTGCATCATCCGAAGATAACATCGATGATATAGTAAAGTTCTTATGGAAACAACCTCATCGTGAATGTCAGTATATAGCGATGGAATATATTATGAAGCTTCATAAAAAATGGACACCAGCAACATTGTCATTATTTGAATACATGATCGCAAATAACTCGTGGTGGGATACGGTCGACTTTATTGCATCATCGTTAGTAGGAAAGTTGTTTCAAAAATATCCGCAACTGATTATGCCTTCAGTTCAGAAGTGGGATAATCAAAATCAATTCTGGTTTCATCGAACTACATTGATTTTTCAATTGAAATATGCTGCAAAAACCGACCAACATTTGCTGTTTGTTCAATGTGAAAAATACATGAGCTCCAAAGAGTTTTTTATGCAAAAGGCAGTAGGTTGGGCCCTTAGGCAATACAGTAAATTTAATGTTGTTGCAGTTCGTGAATTTGTTGATGCCCATCAACTATCTACGGTAAGTCTTCGAGAAGCAAAGAAATACTTATAAAATATCACTATTTTATTTTTGCAGTGTAAAGAGAAGGGTTTGTATATTTGCCTTATTATGCTTCACAATAAATACGATAAAGCTACGCTGCAAAAGAAACTAGACAGCGAAAATTTCAAACGAATTACGCTTTCATTTTATCGTTATGTATATATTGATAATCTGGAAATGTATCGAGCTGATTTATACAGAAGCATGGATGAGCTGGGAATTCTGGGAAGAGTTTATGTAGCTCATGAGGGCATCAATGCCCAGATAAGTATTCCTGAACATAATTTCGATGCTTTTAAAAATTTACTTGAACAGGATGAGCATCTTAAATCAATGCCATTAAAAATTGCAGTAGAAGATAATGGGAAGTCATTTATAAAATTAATTGTGCGTATTCGCGAGAAAGTTGTAGCGGATGGATTAGATGATAAAACATTTGATGTAACCAATGTTGGAAATCATTTGAATGCAGAAGAGTTTAATAAAGCACTCGAAGCACCAAACGCAATTGTAATAGATATGCGTAATCACTACGAAAGCGAGGTGGGCCATTTTCAAAAAGCGTTGCTTCCAGAGTCGGATACATTTAGAGATTGTTTGAATATGGGTCTCGATATGGTGGAGGATAAAAAAGACCATAAAATTTTATTGTATTGCACAGGTGGTATTCGTTGTGAAAAAGCGAGTGCATGGTTTAAACATCACGGATTTGAAGATGTAAATCAATTGCATGGTGGCATAATTAATTACGCACAAGAGATAAAAGAAAAAGGAATTCCTTCTAAGTTTATTGGAAAAAATTTCGTGTTCGATGATCGTTTAGGCGAGCGAATCACGGATGATATTGTTTCTTCTTGTCATCAATGCGGCCAACCTTGTGATGACCATACTAATTGTGCTAACGACGATTGTCATTTGCTCTTTATCCAATGTGAGGAATGTAATGTGAAAATGAAAGGTTGCTGTACACTTCAATGTTTAGAAATTGCGCAGCTTCCAATCGACGAGCAACGTAAACGGAGAAAAGGGAAAATCAAAGCCGATACACTTTCGGTTTACAAAAGTAGGCTGCGCCCCGATTTAAAGCAAATTTTAAAGTATGACCATGAGGCTGCGAAGCCGATCAATAATCAAAATGCGAATAGCTGATTTTTAAACCTTCGTATTGTGCAAGACTTTTTGATACAAGTCTTAACTTCTTAATTTTGAGCTTCTAAAGCACATACATTCTTGATTTGTCAATAACTTAGAAAGTAATACTCGGAAAATTGCCTTTAGGATTGTATATTTGTAATTGCCTTAAATATATAGTCATAAGAAATGGAAAAAAGATGGGTGATAATGCCTACAGGAAATTCGGAAGTCATCCAAAAGTTATCTGTGGAGCTGAGTATCCATCCCATTTTAGCGCAATTATTAGTGCAGCGCGGAATAAATACATTTGATGAGGCAAAGAATTTTTTTAGACCATCTTTAAGTGACTTGCACGATCCTTTTTTAATGAAGGATATGGATAAGGCCGTTGAACGAATTTCCAACGCGATTTTAAACAAGCAAAAAATTTTAGTTTATGGCGACTATGATGTGGATGGAACTACAGCCGTATCATTGGTATATACATTCTTGCATAATCAATATGTAAATGTTGGCTATTATATTCCAGATCGCTACAAAGAGGGGTATGGTATTTCAATTCAAGGAATTGATTACGCAAAAGAAAACAACTATGATTTAATTATAGCCCTTGATTGTGGAATTAAGAGTATCGACAAAATTGATTACGCAAATACTCTAGGAATTGATTTTATCATTTGCGATCATCATCGTCCGGGAAGTGAGCTGCCGAATGCAGTTGCAGTTTTAGATCCTAAGCGCGCTGATTGTGATTATCCTTATAAAGAGCTGAGCGGTTGTGGCGTTGGATTCAAACTTATTCAGGCTATTGCACAACAAAAAGGAATTTCATTTGATGATCTAGAGCAATACCTCGATTTAGTGGCTGTATCAATCGCTGCGGATATTGTGCCCATTACAGGAGAAAATAGAATTCTTGCTTATTATGGATTGAAATTGCTTAATCGAAATCCTCGTCCCGGATTCAAAGCAATATTAGATTTAAGTAATTTTAAAAAAGATGAGATAACTGTTAATGATGTGGTGTTTCTAATTGCTCCACGCATTAATGCCGCAGGACGAATTGAATCAGGAGAAAAAGCAGTTGAACTTTTAGTTTCGAAAAATGATAATGTCGCTGGCTTACTTGGTGATGGAATCAACGAGCATAATTTAAAGCGCAAAGATTTAGACCAGAGTATTACAGAAAACGCACTTCAGCTAATCGAAGAAAGTGAGGTGCATAAATATAGAAAGTCAACAGTACTTTATAATCCAGAATGGCACAAAGGCGTTATTGGTATTGTAGCTTCGCGCTTAACAGAAAAGTATTACCGACCAACAATCGTACTTACAAAAAGTAACGATCATAATAATATGGTTTCAGGGTCTGCTAGATCAGTTAAAGACTTTGATGTTTATAATGCGATTGAAAGTTGTAGTGATTTATTAGAGCAGTTTGGCGGACATATGTATGCAGCTGGTTTGACCATGAAAGAAGAAAATGTTCAGACTTTTATTGAAAGGTTTGAAGAAGTTGTTGCAACTACAATTGAAGATAGAATGCTTATTCGTGAAGTTGAAATTGATGCAGAATTAAAGTTGATTGATATTACACCTAAGTTTTTTAATGTGCTAAAACAATTTGCTCCGTTTGGGCCAGGTAATATGTCGCCAATTTTTATATCTACTAACGTTCGTGATAACGGACGAGGAAAGGTGGTGGGGAATAATCATCTGAAGTTGTCATTGGTCCAGCATGATGATTATCAATTAACTTTTGATGGCATTGCTTTTCAATTAGGGCACCATCATAATCAGGTAGAGCAACAAGATGCTTTTGATGTTGTTTACCATCTTGAAGAGAATAATTTTAATAACCGAACAACACTACAATTAAACATCAAAGATTTAAAGTTTGTTAAATCGGATGTGATGGCCAAAGTTTAAAATCATTTCTCGTGATTAGCCTAACGGCAACCCCTATTCTAAAAAAATAATTTTCTGCAGGATGATATTTGTTGGCATTCTCAATGTTTGCAGATTTAAATTCATATAAACGGTTCACCGATTGCCCAACTTCGCTTAATAGCGTAAGTGCTATTTTTTGATTTTTATTTATCAGATAATAATTGAGATATAATTTTAAATGGCCTTCGCGATCATGAAAATAAGAAGAATAACTTTCACTGTATGATTCTTCAATCCCGCGAAACGCAAAGCCAACATGCAATTTATTAAATGAAACATCAATAGTAGTTGAATTAGGTAATAATCCCCAGCAGAAAATATTTTTTGAGGCCCTCCATTCAAAACCAATCAGCGGGGTAATATAATTTCCCCAAAACTCACGATTGTAATATACTCCGCCTTTAAGCTTGAATTTCTCATTATAAGTTTTGGTATATAAAATAGCTCCGCCTAATTGATCAGAGGTTTTTTTAAAGTCATTTTCATACTTTTTATTTTGACGGTAAACTATAGTTGCACTGATGCTATTCTGGTTTTTAAACTTGTGAACTAATGTAATCGGCAGAGCATAAGAAATGTAATGCTCATGAAATTTACTGTATGCCGAAATTGATGTGCTTCCGTTTTTTTGAATTGAAAATGTGCTGTCTGATTGCTGATATATTTTATTGTTGATTTCAGGACTAATTAATAATAATTTTTTTTCATTTAGTTTAATAGGAACATTGAATGTATATGATTTCCATTCATGGTTAACTTTAAATTCGCCTTTCCCTTTATAGAGTTTTGAAATATAAGTTTTACCATATTGAATATTTATCAAGTCGATATAGGGTTGTGAAAATCCAACCAGATGAAATAGAAAGAATATTGTTAATAGTATTAATTGACGCATATATCGAAGATAAAAATAATTCTGTTAAAAATGTTTTTTAAGGTTGTACGCTTTTTTATTATCATTGTTGAACTAATATTAAACCTATGCTTCGAATTTTTATTTCATCAGTTTTAACAGCTGTTCGTTACAAAGGCGCATTGATTTCTCGTTTCGAATTATTTAAAAAACTTTTTGTATTAGGTCGGTTACGAAAATCTGAAATAGCTCGCGATAAAGAAATTATTACTTCCTTTTTAGGTAGTAAATTCCGTGCGTTTAGTTATCATACATTAAACTATCTTATTCGCGAGATTTTCATAAATGATGAGTATAAATTTAATTCTTCAAAAAGCAATCCTATAATAATTGATTGTGGTGCAAATATCGGCATGTCAGTTTTGTATTTTAAGCGTTGTTTCCCTCAATCAACAATAATTGCTTTTGAACCTAACCCAACTACATTTGACTTGTTGCAAAAGAATATTGCTTCTTACGAACTAAGTAATGTGACATTAAATAATCTAGCGCTTTCTAATTCTAATGGAACTATACCTTTTCATATTAATGCTGATAAAGGAACATTAACTGGTTCGTTACAATCTAATCGTGGAGGAGAAAAAATAATTGAAGTTCAATGTGCAAAATTGTCGGATTTATTATCTGAAATAATTGTTGTTGATTTGATTAAGATGGATGTTGAAGGAGCGGAACAAAATATAGTTGAAGACTTAATGCAATCAGGAGCTATTCAAAAAGTAAAGGAATTAATAATTGAATTTCATCATAATATTCCCGGTGAAAACAATTCATTTTCTCATTTTATAAGAATGTTTGAGCAATCGGGGTTTGATTATAGCATTAGAACTGATTTTACTTCATTAGGAGCTATGCAGGATATTGTTCTGCATTTTTACAGAAAATAGTTTTTTATAACTGCATTTTTAAATGATTGATGTAGTTTCGCACTGTGGAAAGTAAACTGATAACACCCGGTGTAAAACATATGTTGCTTTCTACCTTTTGGTTTGCTTTGATGAACGTGATGGTGAAAAAGCTTGCACATCTTCCTTCGATGGAATTGGTTTTTTTTCGTTGCTCTGTTGCCAGTATAATCGGATTTGTCTTACTGAAAAATCAAAAAGTATCATGGGTTGGGTCTAATAGAAAATTACTGTTGTTAAGAGGTTTTTTTGGAACCATAGCGCTTTATACTTTCTTTCTTACTCTTCAAAATATGCCAATGGGTACAGCGGTTACAATTCAATATTTGTCGCCGGTTTTTACTACCATTTTCGCAGTCTATATTCTTCGGGAAAAAGTAAAGCCTATTCAATGGCTGTTTTTTCTGATTTCATTTATAGGTGTTATGGTAATAAAAGGATTTGATGCCCGTATTAGTGGTGTTATGTTGGCAATCGGGCTCTTTTCATCCGTTTTCTCTGCGCTCGCTTACAACATGGTAAGATCCTTAAAACAAAAGGAACATCCATTAGTAGTTGTGTTGCACTTTCAACTATTTGGTGCCGTCGCTGGTGCCGTTTTTACAGCATTTAATTATAAAGCTCCAACATCTTCTGATTGGATTTATATCGTTCTTATTGGAATTGTAACTCAGCTCGGTCAATATTATTTGACAAAGTCATTGCAAGCAGAAAAAATTGCCAAGGTTTCAATATTAAATTATCTCGGAATAATTTACGCCTTGTTTTTTGGATGGTGGCTTTTTGGTGAACACCAGCATTTAAGTACACTTTTGGGGATTATCCTGGTTGTAGGAGGTGTAGTCATTAATATTTTGATAGCTAATAGGAAAAATATAGCCTGATTTGCCTATTCAGCGCAAAATAATCCTTGCTCAACCAAAATTGATTGCTGTTAAAAAATGAATGTATTTACTTTACGAATAGCAAGTTAATGCTAATCAAGTTAGTTTATTCAATACGTTCTTTATACAGAAAAGTTCAGAGGCTTTTCAAAGCATGGAGATAAAGCGGCCCCCCGAAGGCCGCTTTATTATTTTCAGTAATTTTGCACCTCTGAATCATGGCTAAATATCCCGAATACAAACAACTAAATTTGCCTGCTGTCGCTGATGAGATTCTTCAGTATTGGCAAGATAAAACCATATTTGATCGCTCTGTAACGGAGCGAGATGGTAAACCATCTTATACTTTCTACGAAGGACCTCCTTCAGCAAACGGACTACCTGGTATTCACCACGTAATGGCGCGTAGCATAAAAGATATTTTTTGTCGTTATAAAACACAAAAAGGATTTCAGGTAAAGCGTAAAGGCGGATGGGATACGCACGGGTTGCCAATTGAAATCAGCGTAGAGAAAACATTAGGGATTACCAAGGAAGATATCGGTAAGAAAATTACTATCGAAGATTACAACAAAGCCTGCCGTAAGGAGGTGATGAAGTATAAGTCGGTTTGGGACGACCTAACACGTAAAATGGGTTACTGGGTTGATCTTGATTCGCCATATATCACCTTCGAGAATAATTACATCGAAACGTGTTGGTATTTGCTTAGCGAGCTTTATAAAAAAGATTTAATTTATAAGGGATATACTATTCAGCCTTATTCGCCAGCCGCGGGTACTGGACTAAGTTCGCATGAGCTTAACCAGCCTGGCACATATAAAATTGTAAAAGACACAACGGTTGTAGCGCAGTTTAAAGCAATAGAAAATGAGAAGAGCCAATTTTTATTTGATAAGGCCGATGCTCCGGTTTATTTTCTTGCTTGGACAACCACTCCTTGGACACTCCCTTCGAATGCCGCGCTTGCAGTAGGCGCAGATATTAGCTATGTTTTAGTTAGAACATTTAATCCATACACTTTCGAACCTGTTTGTGTTGTGCTTGCAAAAGAGTTGTTATCAAAACATTTTAATCCGAAAAATGCAGAATTAGAAATTGTAGATTATCAGGAAGGAAATAAAGCAATTCCTTTTAAAGTTGTCGATGAGTTTAAAGGAAAATTGCTTCAGGATATTACTTACGAGCAGCTTCTGGCATATGTTCAGCCAGAAGGAAATGCTTTTCGTGTAATTACCGGCGACTTCGTTTCTACAGAAGATGGAACCGGTATCGTACATGTTGCTCCTACTTTTGGAGCAGACGATTTTCGGGTTGCAAAGCAACATAATGTACCGGCTATCATGGTGCAGGATGAGAACGGTAAGGCGGTTCCGTTAGTTGATAAGCAAGGTCGTTTTGTTGAAGAAGTAATTGATTTTGCGTTGGAGTATGTCAAAGAAGAATATATCAACGAAACAGAAAAAGAAGAAGCTCGTCAGAAACAAGGTCGTGATAAGTATTTATCCGTAGATGAACGCATCTCTATCAAATTGAAAGGAGAAAATAAAGCATTCAAAGTAGAACGCTACGAGCATACTTATCCTCATTGCTGGCGAACTGATAAGCCAGTATTATATTATCCACTTGATTCTTGGTTTATTAAAACTACCGCTTGTAAAGAGCGAATGATTGAACTAAATAAAACCATCAACTGGAAGCCTGAAAGTACGGGTACTGGTCGTTTTGGTAATTGGTTGGATAATCTTGTTGATTGGAATTTATCCCGCTCTCGTTATTGGGGTATTCCTTTGCCAATCTGGCGCAGTGAAGATGGAGAGGAGAAATGCATTGGCTCAATCGAAGAATTGAAAAAGGAATTAGATAAAGCAGTAGCCGCAGGTGTAATGGATGCTGATAAAATGAAAGCGTTAAACCCTGATAGCCCTGAGTTCGATTTACACCGACCCTATGTAGATCATGCTGTGTTGGTGTCTTCTACCGGATTACCTATGCACCGTGAACCTGATTTGATTGATGTGTGGTTTGATAGCGGTGCTATGCCTTATGCACAATGGCATTTTCCATTCGAGAATAAAGAGATTTTTGAGAAAGCTTTTCCAGCAGATTTTATTGCTGAAGGTGTTGATCAAACACGAGGGTGGTTCTTTACCCTACACGCAATTGCAGTAATGCTGTTTGATAGTGTTGCATTTAAAAATGTTGTATCCAACGGATTAGTGCTTGACAAAAACGGCAATAAAATGTCGAAGCGCTTAGGCAACGCAGCAGATCCTTTTGAAACATTAGATACTTATGGCCCTGATGCTACGCGTTGGTATATGATAAGTAATGCTCAGCCGTGGGATAATTTAAAGTTTAATACAGATGGAATAGGAGAGGTGCAAAGAAAATTCTTTGGAACGCTTCATAATACTTATTCATTCTTTTCTCTTTATGCAAATATTGATGGATTTAATTTTTCAGAAAAGGAAATTCCTTTAGAGCAACGCACAGAGTTAGATCGTTGGGTACTTTCGCTGTTAAATTCGTTAATTGCGGAAGTAGATGAATGTTATAACGATTACGAACCTACAAAAGCAACACGATTGATTACTGATTTTGTAACGGAACATTTAAGTAATTGGTATGTTCGATTGGGTCGCCGCCGTTTTTGGAAAGGTGATTATACGGAAGATAAGATTGCTGCATATCAAACATTATATACTTGCTTAGATACTATCGCAAGACTAATGGCCCCAGTAGCCCCTTTCTATGCAGATCATTTATTCCGTGATTTAAATTTTACATCTGGAAAAGATAAAAATGAAAGTGTGCACTTGGCGGATTTTCCTGTAAGCAATGCTACATTGATTGATAAAGAACTTGAAGTAAGAATGCAATTAGCACAGGATATTTCTTCAATGGTGTTTGCATTAAGAAAAAAAGTGAATATCAAAGTGCGTCAGCCATTGCATCGTATTATGATTCCTATAAGCGATTCAGATTTTAAAAACCGAGTTGAAGCTATTCGTGATTTGGTTTTGAGTGAAGTCAATGTGGAGCAATTAGAATGTATGTCGGATGATAATTCCATTTTGATTAAAAAGGTAAAGCCTAATTTTAAGGCACTAGGGCCTAAAATCGGTGGATTAATGAAGCAGCTTACTGCTACCATTGCCGAATTATCACAAGATCAAATTGCACATCTGGAAAAAGAAGGAATGCTGCCTTTACATTTTGGTGAAGTTATCTTTGATTTATTGTTATCTGATGTGGAAGTTTTAAGCGAAGATATTCCTGGATGGCAAGTAGCTAATCAAGGTCGTTTAACGGTTGCATTAGATATCACTATATCTGAAAGCTTGAAAGAGAAAGGCTTAGCTCGAGAGGTAATTAATCGAATTCAAAATATCCGTAAGGATAATGGGTATGAAGTGACGGACCGAATTACAGTTAAAATGCAATCGCCAGTGAATTTAAAAGCTGCAATATTGAACAATTTCGACTATATTCGCAGCGAAATTTTGGCTAACGAATTCGAGTTTTCAGATGATTTGTCGGACAACATCGCAATTTCGGTTGAGGTTGATGAAGATCTCAATGTATTATTATTAGTAAATAAAGTATAGTTATGGCAACAAAAAAACCAGCAACAAAGACTAAAAAGTCGCCTGCAAAAAAGGTTGTAAAAAAAGCAGCTACTAAAAAGCCTGCTGCAAAAAAACCTGTGAAGAAAGCAGCTCCTGCAAAAAAAGTAGTAGCTAAAAAGTCTTCTGCAAAAAAAGTTGTAAAAAAAGCAGTAGTAAAAAAGCCTGTTGCTAAGAAGCCAGTAAAAAAGGCCGCTCCTGCAAAGAAATCGCCTACTAAAAAGGTTGTAGCGAAGAAAGCCGCTCCTGCTAAAAAGGTTGTAGCGAAGAAAGCCGCTCCTGCTAAAAAGGTTGTAGCGAAGAAAGCCGCTCCTGCTAAAAAGGTTGTAGCGAAGAAAGCCACTCCTGCTAAAAAAGTTGTAGCTAAAAAAGTTATTGCTAAACCAGTAACGACAAAGAAAGTAGTTGCAAAAAAGGTGGTCGCTCCTGCAAAGCCAGTGGTTGCAAAAAAGGTGGTCGCTCCTCCAAACCCAGTGATTGCAAAAAAGGTAGTAGCTCCAGCAAAGCCAGTGGTTGCAAAACCAACTGTTATTCCAGCTGTGAAGCCAGCACCTGCTGCTGCTGTTGTTCAGAAGACTGTTGCTAAGCCTACTAATGAGAAGACTAGATATTCTGATTCAGAACTTGAAGAGTTTCGTGTTTTAATTACGTCTAAGTTGGTAGCTGCACGCGCCGAGTTAATTAATTTGCAGGCACAGATTATCAATGCAAATGAAAATGGAACAGATGATACTGGTTCTTCATTTAAAATGTTAGAAGATGGTTCTGATACTTTAGCAAAAGAAGAAGCTGCAAATCTTGCTGCTCGTCAGAAGAAATTTATTGAGCAATTAGAAGCTGCATTAATTCGTATTAAGAACAAGACTTACGGACTATGCCGCGTAACAGGCAAGCTTATCCCTAAGGAGCGTTTGCGTGCTGTTCCTCATACTACTCAAAGTATGGAGGCAAAGCTCCAGCAATACAGAGATTAATAACGCTGAGTAAAATAGGGACGATTTTTCGTCCCTTAATTATATATTGTGATGAAGAAGCCGTTACTATTAATCATAGGAATATTATTATTTGATCAACTAGTTAAGTTTTGGGTGAAAACTCATATGTATCTAGGCGAAGAAATTCGTTTTGCCGATTGGGCGATTATTCATTTTACTGAAAATAATGGAATGGCCTTCGGAATGGAATTCGGAGGAGAATACGGAAAAATATTTTTAACCTCATTCCGAATTTTGTTTGTTGTGGCTATCTTCTTTTATTTAAAGAAATTGATTGCTGAAAAAGCAAATAAATTGTATATCTATTGTATTGCAATGGTTATTGCTGGTGCCACAGGAAATATTATTGATAGTGTTTTTTACGGAAAAATTTTTAGTGGCAGTGAGTTTCAAATCGCTTCATTTATGCCTGATCAAGGGTATGCACCATGGCTACATGGTAGAGTAGTGGATATGCTTTACTTTCCAATTTTAAGCGGTCATTTTCCTGCATGGGTCCCACTGTGGGGTGGTGATGAGTTTGTGTTTTTTCGACCAGTATTTAATATCGCCGATGCTAGCATTTCAATCAGTGTAATGCTGATGATACTTTTCCAAAAACAAATTTTCAACTTGGAAAATATACAAGAGACATCAGAAGCTCAAACGGAAAACAAGGAAGAAGCTAAAACTTCAGAGGAAGCTTAGTTTATTAATGATTCAATTTTGTTTTTTACCTCTTCAATGGTAATTCTTTTCATGCAAGGCAAATCTTGTTTGCATTTAATCTGCATGCACGGATGGCAAGGCAGGATGTGATGTAGCAATCCAGACTTTTCTCCAAGCGGATAAAATGTATCCGATTGCCCAGGTCCAAAAAGTCCTAAAGCTGGTACTCCGCTTAATGAAGCTATATGCAAAGGCGAGCTATCGTTTCCAATAAATAATTGTGCTTGCTCACACAATACTTTGAATGCTCCTAAATTTAATTTTCCGGCAGCGTTGTAAGTAGTAAAAGGAATCATTTTTTGAACTCGTTCAATTCCCTCTATTTCTGAATTGTCTCCACAAAATAGTATATCTAGTCCGTAATTTTCCTTCAGATAAATGGCAATGGCCGCAAAGCGCTCTTCGGGCCACTGACGTAAAACTCTTTTCACCTGTGTATGAAGAATGGCAAAACGAGTTAGATTGTTTTCAGTAATAAAATCCTTCGCCTGATTAATCTCTAACCCAGATGCATAAAGCTTTGGCAACTCGAAAGGTAAATTGTCAATTGCGGGCTTTATTATCTGATAAATAGTTTCCGACTCATGTGGCTGTTGTCCTTTGTTTTTAAAACGAACAGCTCCTCGTTCCAGACGATAGGTAGGTGCGTTTAGCAAAGCATAAAAAAATCCTCCCCATTTGCCTCTTAAATCAATAATTAGATCGTATTTGTTTCCTTCGGGCTTATCATCTTTGATGATAAGATCAACACTCGTATCATGCTGAATAAGTGC
>CANFIN010000015.1 GCA_947447155.1 Bacteroidota bacterium
GATGGAAAACCAATTTACAGAGAGGATGGAAAGGTGATGAAAAGCGAGTTGTATTTTTTGCCGGATATTGCAAATATTTTACTTAAGTAATATGGCGTTGTAAAAACCAACCGTTAAAATGAAATTAAAACGTAATTTTTAATATTTAAAAGTTTATTAGTAATTTAGAGCCTCTAAATACAGCCCCATTTTAATTGTATTAGGGTCGACAAAATTTATAACAAATGAAAAAAACACTATTTATTGCTTCACTATGTTTGATTACAACATTGGGTTATTCTCAAACAAAACCATCAGAAAGTGCAGCTTCTAAACCAAAGGAGAATGTAATGCAGCCTGTTGTTGAAAAGAAAGCAGAAGTAAATGCCCCTGCAGATAAAAAAGCAAAACAAAACAAGAACAAAGCAAAGGCGGCAACACCAAAAACGGACCAGTTAAAAAAATCAAAAGGAATAGCTCTTCAGTTAATCCAATCGTTATTAAAATCAGATAGCAGATTAATTAGTAAGGAGGTCCTTGCCGATGCAACAAAAATGATTACAGAAAGTAGTGATAAAGAAGGTTTGTTTAATGTTTTTCGTATTGTAATGAAAGCTACTCCTGATCAAGCATATAAATCATATAATGCAGAAGCTGGACGTCTAATGACTGGCGAGTTTGCTCAAGATGTTGATTATGCAGGATTCAATAGTTTAATAATGAAATGGGAAATGTTGTTAAATCCAGAATGTTTCGATGCTGCATGGAGCACCAACGAAGCCAAGTGGAAAAAAGATATTCAAGGAACAAGTAAATAAATATAAAATGAAAAACCCTGATGATGAGTCAGGGTTTTTTTATTGAGTTTTGAAATTGTAGTCCCGAGCAGAATCGAACTGCTATCTAGAGTTTAGGAAACTCCTATTCTATCCGTTGAACTACGGGACCAATTAATAGGGTTGCAAATATAAAGATTAGTGACAGAAACTTTTAGAAAATACATGAATACCAAGGTTAATACTCCCAATCAATATTTGTATTTTCGCATTAATGGACAAAACCATCATTCGCCTTTCTGATCTGGCTAAAGAAATTACAGAAGTTTTTCGAAAGAATTTTTCGATGGAAAGGTATTGGGTTTCGGCGGAAATACTTGGATTAAAGATTAATAAGGGACATTGTTATTTACAGCTTGGCGAAAAAGATGATCGCAGCACCCAGCCTAAAGCTGAGTTTAAAGCAATGGTTTGGTCCAGTAACTTTTCGATACTTCATCATCGATTTGTTTCAGAAACAGGAAACGAGCTGCAAGAAAACATGGAAATTCTTTGTAAGGTGGAAGTACAATTTCATGAGCGATTTGGAATGAGCCTTATCGTTCATGATATCGATCCTGCATACACCTTGGGAAAAATTGCTATCGAACGTAAAAAGACGGTGGATAAACTGAAACAAGAAGGGGTTTATTTTTTAAATAAGCAAAAAGAGCTTCCTTCCGTAATACAAAACGTTGCAGTGATATCTTCCGCAGATGCAGATGGATTTAAGGATTTCACTACTAAACTTAACGAGAATAAATTTGGAATCGTTTTTCATACCAAACTTTTTCCTTCTTTAATGCAAGGAGATAATGCGCCTTCTGATATAATCTCCGCATTAAATAAAATAAAAAATCATTCATGTTATCCGTATTTACATGCGGTAGTTATTGTGAGAGGTGGCGGACAAACATCAAGTTTAAGTTGCTATAACGATTATATGTTAGCCTATGAGGTTGCTAACTTTTCTTTGCCTATACTTACGGGTATCGGACATACAGCAGACGTATCTGTAGTTGATGAAGTAGCAAATTTGAATTTAATTACCCCTACTGCGGTTGCCGATTTTATTACACAACACGCCAATTCATTTAAAGAGCATATCGATTATCTACGCGATGGTATTCATGCGTATGCAAATCTATGTATTGAGTCGGAGGAAGAAACAGTGTCTGAATTAATGAATGCTGTTATTTCTAATGTAGAGGAAAAAATGCAAGATGAAAAATCTTTTTTTGATAATCTTGCACGAGTGATAAAGCAAACAGTAACAAAAGAAATTATAAGTCAGAAAAGTCATTTGCTATACTCCAAAGATAAAATGAGACTTTTTTCGGAAAGTATAATAGTTGCGCAGAAAAACAAAATAACCAACGATAAGAGCAGCTTGAAAAGCAAAGTTTATCAAACCATAAAAAATCAAGAACAGTTTTTAATAAGTGCTCAACAAAAAAGTGCAATACTAGATCCATCAAATATTTTAAAAAGAGGATTTAGTTATTCGTTATATAATAATAAGCCCATTTTTGATCCGAATGAAGTACCTTTGGATTCAGAGATTGAAACAGTAGTATTTAAAGGAAGTTTTAAAAGTAAAAAAATAAAATAATAAAAAGATAATGGCCGAAAAAATCAGTTATGATAAAGCAAAAGCAGAACTGGAAACAATACTGGAAGAGCTAGAAGGTGGCGAAGTTGGAATAGACCAGCTCGCAAAATTGGTAAAGCGTGCGAATGAATTAATAAAAATTTGTAAAGACAAATTAAAAGCAACCGATGAAGAAGTAAAAACAATTTTAGAATCATTTGAAGATTAATTATGAAAAACATTTTTCTGTATATTTTTTTTGTAGCCTTATTTGCATCTTGTAAAACAAGAAAGCAAGAGCCTTTTGGAAGAGCTACTAAGCTTGAGGATAAAAAATGGATCCTTACAACTCTAAATAATAAAACGATTACTGAAACAGATAGCTTAAGAATGTTTGCAATGGAAATTTTTTCAGAAGACAACGCTCTTTATTTAAGCTGTGAATGCGATACTGCCTATGGAATTTATACAGCACACGATGATTTTGTTTTATTAAATGTGCTAGGTAGAACGGATGTGCAATGTAATCCGCAACTATATGGCGAATTTGTTCAACAAGCCAAAAGCGCTAACCGTTACGAGATTAATAAGATCAAACTGAACGACGTAAAATCTGAGCAATTAATTCTTTTTACGGATGATAAAGAGCTTCTGCGATTTAATAAAAAATAAAACAGCTTGATTTAATTTTTTCTAAAAACAAAACTATTTGTTTTGTATGAACGACTATCAGCGCTTAATTAAATAATTATCACATGATTATTTTACTACAACTTTTGCTAAAGCAGAGTGCGAATTAAGCAGAATTGATAAATGTCTTTTAAGGGCAATAATTTACATTTTAGAATAAAGCAAAACAATATTTTCCGAACTTTGTTCTAATATCAAATTTCTAATAGTCATGTATCAAAACCTGATCGCCTTCTTCGCTACTTTTTTTATGATGGAATTTGTAGCGTGGTTCACACATAAATTTGTGATGCATGGGTTTTTATGGATACTACACAAAGACCATCATCAAACAGAACCCGGAATATTTGAAAAGAATGATGCCTTCTTCCTGATTTTTGCTGTTCCAAGTATGATATTAATTATGTTAGGTAGTATGAATGGTATTGATATTCGTATGTTTATCGGATTTGGTATCGCTGCTTACGGACTAGCATATTTTTTAGTTCACGATATTTTTATTCATCAAAGAATTGGACTTTTTAAGCGTTCTAACAATGTTTATTTAAGAGCGATTCGCAAGGCACACAAGGTTCATCATAAGTATTTGAATAAAGAACATGGTGAATGTTTTGGAATGTTACTAGTACCTTTCAAATATTTTTTAGAAGCGAAAAAGTCTGGTAATTTAATGGATCGTTAATTTTCTTTTTGCCTTACCATCCCTCTATTAACTATAAAAACACCAACTAAGGTTATGCCTATCGCTATTAGCGTTTTAGTGCTAATAGGTTCTTTTAATATTACTAATCCGAGCCATATTGCAACTATCGGATTGATATAAGCATAAACAGAAACTATTGTAGCTGGTAATCTATCCATCGCATATACAAATAAACTGTATCCTATAATGGACCCCGCTATTACTAGATAAATTAATGCATACCAGCCCGTAGGCTCAAAGTTAATTTTACGCCCTTCGCCCATCATCAGACCTAGAACGGTAGTAACAGAACCACATATCATCATTTGCAATCCTGCATTTAAAACAGAATTAATTTTTACCGGAAACTTTTTCATATAAACGGAACCTAATGACCCGTTAATTAGTCCTACTATCAAAAGTATAAAGCCAAGTAAATAAGCTCCATTACTTAATAAAAATAATTGCTCATAAAAAATAAACCATTGTCCAATAAAACCAACCAAAATACCAATAATTGATAAACTAGATATGCGCTCTTCTGGGTTCCATATCCTTGTGATTAAAACAATCCAAATTGGAAAGGAAGAATTAACCAATGCAGCCATGCCGCTTGTTACAGATTGCTCTGCTAATACTAAAAATAAATTTCCTCCAACAAATATGAAAAGGCCTGTAACTATTATTCTTTTTAATTCTTCCAAGTTAGGCCAGACCACATCTTTTTTAAAGTAAAACCATAGTAATATTGCAAATCCAGATATAATATAACGGATACCTGAAAATAAAAATGGAGGGAAACTTTTTACTCCTATTCTAATAGCAAGATATGTTGTTCCCCAAAGAAAACACAAAGCTAATAATGCTAAATATGGATTACGGTTTTGCAAAATGAACTATGAAAAGGTTTGCAAATCAAACAAGCGTTTGTAATAACCGTTTTTGTCTAGCAGTTCCTGATGCGTTCCTCGCTCCACAATTTCCCCGCTTTGCATAACAATTATTTCATCAGCATGAACAATCGTTGATAATCGATGGGCAATAACGAGCGTTGTTCTTTGTTTCATTAAGTTAATCAGCGCTTCCTGTACAAGACGTTCTGATTCGGTATCTAAAGCAGATGTAGCCTCATCAAGAATTAAAATGGGTGGATTCTTTAATACAGCTCTGGCAATACTTAATCGTTGGCGCTGACCACCACTCAGCTTACCGCCCCTGTCTCCAATTGTAGTTTGGTACCCTTCGCTCATTGCAGAAATAAAATCGTTGGCGTTGGCAATTTTTGCTGCTGTAATTACTTCTTCTTCCGTTGCCCCCTCCATGCCGAAGGCAATATTGTTAAATACAGTATCATTAAATAAAATAGACTCTTGGGTAACAATTCCCATTAGCCCCCTTAAGTCAGAAATGCGAAAATCTTTAATATTTATTTCATCAATAGTTATACTGCCTTTATCAACATCATAATAACGGGGAAGCATATCCGCCAAAGTAGTTTTCCCACTACCTGATTGTCCAACTAATGCAACCGTTTTCCCTTTGGGAATTTCTAATGTGATATTTTTTAAAACTGATTTTCCATCTTCTTTAAGATAAGAAAAAGAAACATCGTTGAAAGAAATCTTATTAGAGAAAGGTTTTGCATCTACAGGGTAAACAGGATTTTTAATCAGTACTTCTGCATCTAAAATTTTATAAATCCTTTCAGAAGACGCAAGTCCTTTTTGAATATTATACCAAGCAGTAGTTAAACTTTTTGCTGGAGTAATTACTTGTGAAAATATTGCAATGAAGGCGATGAATTCACTTGGCTCCAGAGAAGAATTACTTCCTAAAACCAATATTCCACCAAAGTACATTACAACAGTCATAACGAGCGTGCCTAAAAACTCACTTACAGGGGAAGCCAAATCACGGCGGCGACCAATTTTATTCATCAACCCAAAGTGTTGGTTGTTGAGTGTACCAAACTTTTTAGAAGATAGTTTTTCCGCAGTAAAAGCATGAATAATTCGTAGTCCACTCAACGTTTCTTCCATGTTGCTTAAAAGCTCGCCCATTTTTTCCTGAGCCTGAAGCGATTTCTTTTTTAAACTTTTACCAATACGTCCAATGATTAATCCAGCAACAGGCAATAAAACTAAAACGAATGTTGTTAACTCGGAACTCATCGTAAACATGGTAATTAAAAAAACAATAATGTTTAGTGGTTCACGGAATGCCGCTTCTAAAGAATTCATAATTCCCCACTCAACTTCCTGTACATCATTTGTCATTCGGGCCATTAAATCTCCCTTACGCTCATCGGTAAAGTAACCTATTGGCAGACTTAATATTTTATGATAAACATCCCGTCTAATATCTCTTACAACACCATTGCGTATAGGCACCAAAAAATACATTCCTAAATAGCGAGTAAGATTTTTCAAGAAGAACATACTTACTACCAACAAGCTGATTAACATTAAGGCCTTCAGTTGGCCATTTTCAATAATATAATTACCTAGGTAGTAATTGAAGTTGTTTAATAAACTTTTAGCACTAAAGGTCCATGGCATTAATGAGTAGTTCCTGTTCTGACTAAACAAAACATTCAAAAAAGGAATAATCATAGTAAGTGAAAACAAGGAAAAGAATACAGTCATTAGGTTAAAAATAACGGACAAAAAAGCCAATCCTTTGTAAGGCTTAATGAATCGTAATAATCGAATGTAATTTTTCACGGCTTAAAGATAGATAAGTTAATTTATTTGAACCCCAATACAAGGTATTATTCCTTATGTAATTTAATTATCTTCGTGGGCACAAAGTATATTTGATATGCAATACGATCCAATTAAAAGAAGCCTGGGAAATGTGTTTAACAAAACGCCCTTTTTAAGAAAGATATTTTATCGTTTATTGGATTTGTTACTCTTGCGCGCTTGGCATGTACATAAAGAACTTAAACAATGGCAAAAAAATGCAAAGGCAGATCCACAAATTTTAGATGCAGGTGCAGGATACGGTCAACATTCTTATTGGCTTAATTCCCGTTTACCAAAGTCCACTATTCTGGCTATGGATGTGAAAGAAGAACAAGTGGAAGATTGTAATCAGTTTTTTCAGTCCATTGGCTCTGGCAACCAAGTGAAATTTATTGTTGGTGATTTAACACAATTCGAACATCCAAACAAATATGATTTAGCTATATCGGTTGATGTAATGGAACATATTCTTGAAGATGTTCAGGTATTTAAAAATATTTATGCTTCGCTTAAGCAAGGCGGTATGTTATTAATTTCTACTCCTAGTGATCAAGGTGGATCAGATGTTCATGGAGATGGCGAGGCATCATTCATTGAAGAGCATGTTCGTGACGGCTATAATATTAAAGAAATTGAAGACAAGCTCCTCTCGGCAGGTTTTTCAAAAGTAGAAGCAAGATATCAGTATGGTAACCCAGGCAAAATCAGTTGGCGCTTATCAATGAAGTATCCGATTTTAATGTTAGGCGTAACGAAATTATTTTTTGTTATTCTTCCCATTTATTATATTGTTACTTATCCTATCGCTTATTTACTAAATTGGTGTGATGTTGTTTTTCATCACAAAACAGGAACAGGGCTGATAGTGAAAGCTTGGAAATAGTATCACTTATGAAATTAGGGATTGCCTGGAAAATTGCTCGTCGTTATTTTGCTGCCAAGCGATCTCATCATCTCATTAATATAATTAGTAAGATTAGTGTTGCTGGCGTTTGCGTTGGTACAATGGGTCTTATAATCGTATTGTCTGTTTTTAATGGTTTCGGTAATCTGGTTTTAAGCATGTATGATAGCTTTGATCCGGATATAATTATTACGCCTGTTCATGGAAAGACATTTATGCCAGAAGCAGCGAGCTTTAATAAAATTAAAGAGCTATCGGCAGTTAGCGTTACTACGTATGCGTTAGAGGAAAATGTTTTACTTCGATATAAAGAAAGACAGTTTATTGCTACAATGAAAGGCGTGTCGGATACTTATTTTAAAAGTAGCGATTTGCAAAAAAAAATTATTGATGGAACACCAGTTTTGAAGAATGGTGATTTAAACTATATGATTCCGGGCGCAGGTATTGCCTATTCATTAGGATTAAAATTGAACGATCCGGTATCAAGAATTAATGTTTATTTACCAAAGAAAGGAATTGAGCCTTCTTCAGCTTTGTTAAATCCAGAAGAAGCATTTTCACAGCGGACTATAGCAGCATCTGCTGTGTTTTCAGTGCAACAGGATTTTGATAATAGATATGTAATTGTCCCAATAGATTTTATACGCGAGATGATGGGCGAAGAATCAAAAGTGTCATCTATCGAAATAAAAATAAAAAGCGGAACAGACCAACAAGAAGCAGCAGCACAACTACAAAAAATTGTCGGGACAGCCTTTAAGGTAAAGGATAGGTACCAGCAACATGATTTTTTGTACAAAATTCTTAAGTCGGAAAAGGCGGGCGTTTATCTAATTCTTGGATTTATTTTACTAATCGCAACTTTCAATGTCTTTGGTTCATTAACAATGTTAATCATAGATAAAAAGAAAGATATTATTGCCTTGATTAATATGGGCGCTTCTGTAAATTTTATTAAGAAAATATTTTTTATTGAAGGGCTTTTGATTTCAATTTTTGGTGCAGGTACAGGAATGCTTTTAGGAGGTATAATATGTTTCATCCAACAATATTTTGAAATTATTAAGCTAGGAGATGCAGAAAGTTTTGTTACTAATAGTTATCCAGTAGCAATGCAAGCAAATGATTTTTTTATTGTTTCCTTGATCGTTTTATCGATTGGTAGTTGTGCTGCATTTATTACATCACGACTAATTGTGAAACGGCAACTTGCCAACACTAACTTTTAATTCTATTTGCTTAATTTTATCACGAAGAGATTAATTATGAACGGAAAAATAGCAGCATCAAATTCACCAGCAGTTGACCAGGTTGGCATTGAGGAAAGAATCTCTCGTCTAACAAAACGCTCAATAAAAAACGAGAGTAAAAAAGAAGCTTTGTTGATGGCCATTAGCATGATGGATTTAACAACACTCGATGCGAAAGATACTCCTGGAAAAGTAAGACAACTTTGCGCTAAAGCATTACGTCCTCACGATAAGTTAAGTTATGTGCCTCCTGTTGCAGCGGTATGTGTTTATCCGAACATGGTTGCTATTGCAAAAAAAGAATTGGAAGGCTCCAAAGTAAAAGTAGCTTCTGTAGCTACAGCTTTTCCGAGTGGAATGAGTACGAAGAAAATTAAAATCGACGAAACGAAGTTTGCAGTTAACGAAGGTGCAGATGAAATTGATATGGTCATTTCGAGAGGCAAGTTTTTAGCAGGCGAATACAATTTTGTGTTTGATGAAATTGCAGCTATCAAAGAAGCGTGTGGAAACGCACATTTGAAAGTGATTTTAGAAACAGGTGAATTATCAACTTTAGACAATGTTCGTAAAGCATCAGATATTGCAATGTATGCTGGCGCTGATTTTATCAAGACATCAACAGGAAAAATTCAACCAGCGGCTACCCTACCCGTTACATTGGTGATGTTTGAAGCTATAAAAGATTTTTATTTTAACGAAGGAAAGATGATAGGCATGAAGCCTGCAGGAGGGATAGCTACTGCAAAAATTGCGATGCAATATTTAGTTGTACTTCGAGAAACGCTTGGCGAAGCATGGATGAATCCTGATTGGTTTCGCTTCGGAGCAAGTTCATTGGCTAATGATGTGTTAATGCAATTAGAAAAACTAGAAACAGGAGTATATCAGGGACCAGAGTATTTTTCGAAAGATTAATTCGAAAACTAAAAGATAGTTTATCGAATAAAAAAAGAGGACAATCGTTGGAAGGCCCTCTTTTCATTTGTAATTAGTTCGACATTATTTATCGTTCACTTTCATCTTTTTAAACGTATCGTCTTGTAAGCATTGAAGTGCTTTTACTAAAAACACATTAATGTCGTTGATAATAACATAGTATGCATTCGTATCCCAAAGGTCACGTGCAATTAAAGCTCTCATCTGCGTATTAATTAATTTCTCAGAAGTTTTAAACCCTGCATTATCACGCTTAATATTTTTCTTTTCAGCGTATGCAATAAAATCTTCCATAAACGCATTCGAAATTTTAAAATCATTTTTAAACTGATAAACATCTTTGTATTTACTTAATAGTTCAGCACGGTGTTCATCTACATAGTTTAAAGTAAAATCATTAATGGTTCCATTTCTTCTTAATTCGTCATAGTATTTACTGCTCATGCTTGTATCTAACGGCACAAATACATCTGGCATTATTCCACCTCCACCATACACCACACGACCGCCCATTGTTTTACATTTCAAACTATCAATAAACTTAATGCTATCTGCACTGTAAAGTTCACCATGCTGATAACGCATACTGATATCCATATCATAGTTTTCGTCGCCTGGTTCATAATGCTTTTGAATACATCTTCCCGAAGGTGTATAATAACGGGCAATTGTTAAGCGTACTGCTGAACCATCAGGTAACGGAAATGGTTTTTGCACTAATCCTTTCGCAAAGGTTCTTCTTCCTACTATTAGTGCACGATCCCAATCTTGTAATGCACCCGAAACAATTTCACTTGCAGAAGCTGACGATTCATTTACCAATACAACCACCTTCCCTTTTTCAAATCCACCTACGGATGTTGAATAATTATCTTGACGAGGGTTGTTCCTTCCCACAGTATAAACTACTTCTTTCCCATTACTTAAATATTCATCAGCTAACTCAATAGCCCTGTTCAGATAACCCCCACCGTTATCGGTTAAATCCATGATTAAACTTTCAACATGCTGCGCCTTTAACTTTTCTAATGCTTGTTTAAATTCTTCAACAGTGCTATCTGCGAAGCGACTGATTTTTATATATCCTACAGTTGGAGTAACCATATAAGAGGCATCTACACTATACAAAGGAATCTTGTCTCTTGTAATTGTAAAAGGTATAAGATCCTTTGAGCCTCTGCGATAAACATCTACTTTTACTTTAGTTCCTTTAACACCTCGAAGCTTTTTTAGTACATCGTTATTTTTAATTCCAATATTCGTAACACTATTCCCATCAATTTTTACAATTCTATCTCCAGCGCGAAGACCTAATTTTTCAGAGGGTCCGCCAGAAATAGTTTGCGTAATCATGATGGTGTCTTCTAATATGCTAAACTGAACGCCAATACCATCAAAGTTACCAACTAAAGGCTCATTAACCTCTTTTAACTCTTCAGCAGGAATATAAATAGAATGCGGGTCAAGTTCTTTTAATAAATTTCGAATAGCATCGTCAGAAATCTTTTTTTCATCAATACTGTCAACATAAGCATAATTAATCATGCTCATTAAGGCGTCAAATTTTTCGGCTGTTGGACTAATCTGTGCTTGTACTTTTGTTAATGACACGATTAGAAAAATAGTCGTGATTATAAAAGTAGAGTAAAAAGAGGGTTTGTAAATCATGAGAATTGTTTTGATTATGCGAAGTTTAAAAATTTATTGATACAATAATTTTTTGCTAGAATCATTGCTAACAATCTTATTAACGCACAAATCTCGAAAATAGTTCATGACAAAATAAATTACTATTCACAAATCTGCTTTCTTTAACGCAATAATAACCCTATTTTTGAAGTCAATTTGTCATCTTGCGCAGATGGCATTTTGTTTGAAAACGGCGCGCGCCAAAAAACAATAATTATGACAACAGGAAAAATAAATGTACAAACGGAAAACATCTTTCCGATTATTAAAAAATTTCTTTACAGCGATCACGAAATTTTCCTTCGTGAATTAGTTGCCAATGCAGTAGACGCTACTGGAAAAATTAAAACACTAACATCGATTGGAGAAAATAAAACGGATCTCGGAAATCTGGCGGTTGAAGTAATTCTTGATAAAGAAAACAAAACACTTACTATCCGTGATCGAGGTTTGGGAATGACGTCAGAAGAAGTTGAAAAATACATTAATCAGATTGCTTTTTCAGGTGCTGAAGAATTTGTAAATAAATACAAAGATCAAACAGAAGGTAATTTAATTGGCAAGTTCGGATTAGGCTTTTACTCTGGATTTA
Organism: Bacteroidota bacterium; assembly: GCA_947447155.1. GTDB lineage: Bacteria > Bacteroidota > Bacteroidia > AKYH767-A > OLB10 > CAINEC01. Next base: position 11,882 of record CANFIN010000015.1, read on the forward strand.
TGGTGTCTGATAAAGTGGAAATTTATTCCCGCTCTTTTAAATCAACCGAACATGAAGCAATTCGTTGGACTTGCGATGGGAGTCCAGATTATACCATGACAAATGATTCGAAAGAAGGTCGTGGAACGGATATCATCCTTCACATCAATGAAGAGTCAAATGAATTTTTAGAAGAAGCAAGAATCAAAACATTATTGGATAAATATTGTAGCTTTTTACCAGTAGAAATAAAGTTTAATGATGAGTTGATCAATAATACTGCTCCAGCTTGGGTGAAGAAGCCAAGTGAGTTATCACATGATGATTATTTAGCGTTTTATAAGGAATTATATCCGATGGCAGAAGATCCATTGTTTTATATTCACTTGAACGTAGATTTCCCTTTTAATCTTACAGGGATTCTTTATTTCCCTAAACTGAAAAAGAATTTAGAAGTTCAGAAAAATAAAATTCAGTTGTATTGTCGTCAGGTATTTGTTACTGATTCAGTAGAAGGAATTGTGCCTGAATTTTTAACGCTTTTACATGGTGTTATCGACTCGCCAGATATTCCGTTGAATGTGAGTCGTTCGTACTTACAAAGTGATTCGAATGTAAAGAAAATCAGCAATCATATTCTGAAAAAAGTCTCGGATAAGCTAGAAGAATTGTTTAAGGAAAACAGAACAGATTTTGAAGCCAAGTGGGATGATATTGGCGTATTTATTAAATACGGAATGTTAAGTGAAGAGAAGTTTTATGATCGTGCTAAATCATTCTGTTTATTAAAAAATACAGACGCAAAATATTTTACGTTTGATGAATATAAATTAGTAGTTGAGCCTAATCAAACAGACAAAGACAATAAAGTTGTTTATACATATACCTCTAACCTTGATGAGCAGTATTCATTTGTAGAAGGTGCAAAAAATAAAGGCTATGATGTTTTGCAAATGGATGGTGTAATCGATAGTCATTTTGTTAATTTTCTAGAGCATAAATTAGAAAATATTTCATTTACGCGGGTAGATTCGGATACATCTGACAACCTGATTAAGAAGGATGAAAAACGTCCAGTTGTTTTATCAGAAGAGGAACAAAAGACAATTAAAGAAATAGCAGAAATAGCTGTTGAAAAAGAAAAGTATTTTGTTCAATTAGAAGGGCTGTCTGAAACGGATGCACCTGCGATGATTACTCGTCCTGAGTTTATGCGAAGAATGAAAGAAATGGCTGCAACAGGTGGTGGCTATGAATTTATGTCGGGAATGGGAGAGCAGTTTAATTTAATTATTAATGCAAACCATCCTATGATGAAAAGGGTGTTAAATACAGAAGCAGCCGAAGAAAAACAAAAAATAATTCGACAGGTAATTGATTTGGCAATGCTTTCTCAAGGTTTATTAAAAGGAGAGGCCTTAAACGGATTTATTCGTCGCTCAGTTGAGCTTATATAAGCTGTTAAAATTTATTCACAAATCGGGCTTGGTTAATAAAATGACCGAGCCTTTTTTGTATCTTTGATTAGAAAATAATTAAAATCAATATAACTATGAGTTACGAAGTAAATTGCAAATTAATGGAAGTGCAATCTGAACAATCTGGCGACGGAAAAAATGGTCGTTGGGTAAAGCAAACATTTATCGGTGAAACAATGGATCAATATCCTAAAAAGATTGCTTTCACTGCATTCAACGAACAACTAATTAGTCAACTAAAAACAATGGCAGTTGGTTCAACGATTAAAGTAAATTTCCGTGTTGAATCAAGAGAGTATAATGGAAGATGGTACACCGATGTAAGAGCTTTTGGAATTACATCAATGTCTTCAGGCGCATCAGCACCAATGCAAGCATCTACTTCTGGGCAATCATTTGGAGAAGAAGTAATTTCTAATACAATGGAAGGATTATCTCAAACAGGTTCTGATGATTTACCTTTTTAACTAAAAAAATTAATATAATGAATCCCGCTTAGGCGGGATTTTTTATTTATAACAATCAGAAAAATATCTTTGCAAAAAATCAGAAAATGAAAAAGACTCTTATTGTAATATTCTTGTTGTTAAACACGCTTCTATCTAGAGCTGATGAAGGAATGTGGTTCCCGCAGCTATTGCAACAACTAAACATTGCCGATATGCAAATGCGAGGATTGAAGATAACGGCAGAAGATATTTATAGCGTTAATAAAAGTAGTTTGAAGGATGCAATTGTATTGTTTGGAGGAGGATGTACAGGCGAAATTATTTCGAAACAAGGATTATTGCTTACAAATCATCATTGTGGTTTTGGCGAAATACAATCACACTCTACCCTAGAGCATAATTATTTAAAAGATGGATTCTGGGCACAGTCGCTTAAAGACGAGCTTCCTTGTCCTGGACTTTCGGTTTCATTTATTATTAGCATTAACGATGTTACAGCTCAGTTTAATGAAGTATTAAAAGAGGGTATGAGCGAACAAACGCGCAACGAAAAGATAAAAGAACTTGCTTCTCAAATCGAAAAGAAGGCTGTTGATGGCACTCAATACGAAGCAAAGGTCCGTCAGTTTTTTTCGGGTAATGAGTTTTATTTAATAACTACAGAAACATTTAATGATGTTAGAATGGTGGGCGCACCTCCTTCATCAATTGGAAAATTTGGTGGAGATACAGATAATTGGATGTGGCCAAGACATACAGGAGATTTCTCACTGTTCCGCATATACGCCAATAAAGAAAATAAGCCATCAGCGTATAATGAAGAAAATATTCCGTTTGTTCCGCGTTCTGCTTTAACAATTAATATCGGCGGAGTTAGCGAAGGAGACTTTACTATGGTATATGGATTTCCAGGAAGAACACAAGAGTATATTTCCTCCTATGCAGAAGAAATGACTTTAAATACAACTAACCCAGAAAGAATAAAAGTAAGAACAGAAAAATTACGCATTATGGATAATGCAATGCGGAGTAGTGAGCAATTACATATTCAGTATGCGGCAAAGCAAAGCAGCGTAAGCAATGGCTGGAAAAAATGGCAAGGCGAATCAAAAGGATTAACTGAGTCGAACGGCTTAGAGAAAAAAGTAATGTTCGAAGAAGAATTTAATAGTTGGTTAAATAATAATCCAATACAAAAACAAAAATACGGGAAAGTACTGCCAGCACTACAAATGCTTTATTCTTCTAATCGTCCTTACATTTCTGCAAATAATTATTACTCGGAAGCTGCTTATGGTGCCGAGCTTTTAGCGTACTCGTTAAATTTTCAAGGGCTTGTTGATATATCAAACACAACGCAAATAGACCAGAATAAATTAGCCACAGAGAAAAACAAATTGTTTAATACGATATCAGATTTTTACCGAGATTTTGATTTACAAACTGATAAAAAGTTTTTTCAATCATTGTTACTAATGTTTGACAAGAATGTGCCCGATAGCCTGAAACCAATTTATTTTATTCAGCAGCGAGTTAACTTCAATGGAAACTTTGAAAAATGGTCCGATTACATTTATACCAAAACAATTTTTAAAGATTCCGTTACTGTACATAAATTTCTAGAGTCCTATAAACCTGGAATGTCCAAAAAAATAGTGAATGATCCAGCGTATAAACTGATGGAATCAATCGCTTCAATTTATAAATTAAATATTGCTGCAAAAGTTAACGGTATGACATTAGAGTTAGGTCGTTTAAACCGTTTGTATATGGCTGCACAGCGCGAAATGAATCCAAACAAGAAATATTATCCAGATGCAAATAGTACTCTTCGTGTGGCTTATGGCAATGTTAAAAGTTATTTCCCTCGTGATGGAGTAAAATATAATTACTACACTACACTCGATGGAATTATGGAGAAATATATTAAAGGGAGTGAAGAATTTGATGTGTCTCCAAAGTTGTTAGAATTATATCAGCGAAAAGATTTTGGACCATATGTTTTTAATGGAACTGTGCCCGTAGCATTCATTGCAACAAATCACACAACAGGAGGTAATTCAGGAAGCCCTGTTTTAAATGCTTATGGTCAATTGATAGGCACTAATTTCGATCGTGTATGGGAAGGAACGATGAGTGATATTTTATTTAATCCGGAAATTTGTAGAAATATTACTTTAGATATTAGATATACTTTATTTGTCATAGACAAATATGGTGAGGCCAAAAGATTAATCCAGGAGATGGATATTGTGAAATAAAAAAGGGCCGGTAATTAATCCGGCCCTTTTTTATTTATTGTTAATTATATTAACGCTGTACGAATTCAATCGAACGAAGTACATTATTATTATCTATTCCTGATATATACATTACGCCATTATCAAGTTGAACAATTGTCCATTTTCTGTTTAACTCTTCAGACTTCCAATGAGAAGCTATTTGATTTGGATAAGTAAAGCCACTTAAGGTTACGTATGCATTATTGATTTTTGTATCAATTGCGTAGTGTCCGGTGACTGTGTGTTCAATACCAGCTTCGTCTTTGCTTACAATTACAATATTGCCATCACGGAATGACCAAATCTCATTGTAATCAACAGTTGTACTTGCTGAAAGGACCTTCCAATTGTTTTGAATTTTACTATTTAGCTTTTTTTCTGAAAGCAATAAATCGTTGTTTTCACAGCCGACAATAGTAACAAGCATAAAACTGAAAGCCAAAACGAGTAAATTTTTCATGTCTGTTTATTTTTTTTGTTTGACATTATTACGAGCCGTGCCATAAAAGTGTGCATAAAAAATAGTAAAACCTTACATTTTTCAAATTATTGTTCTTTAATCTTTTTCTCAATTGCTGATGTGGAATATCCATCCACAAAAGCGATGGTTTTAATCTCTCCTCCACGATCTAAAACAATATCCGCCCCTACTATCTGATCAATTTGATAGTCAGCACCTTTCACCAATACGTCTGGTTGTAAAATATTAATCAGTTCATAGGGTGTTTCTTCGTCGAAAAGAACAACAGCACTTACGCTCTCTAAAGCAGCTAATACAGTCATTCTTGAAATTTCGTCGGTAATTGGCCTTGAAGGGCCCTTTAATTTGCTTACTGATGCATCTGTATTTACACCAATTACGAGGTAGTCTCCAAGATCAGCGGCCTTTGCTAAATAATCCACATGACCCAAATGAAGCAGGTCAAAACAGCCATTTGTAAACACAATCTTACATTTTTCCTTACGCCAAGTCTCAACTTTTTTTATCAAAGAGTCCCGGGTAAAGACCTTATTTTTTAGATTTTGGCTATGATTCATTATTACAACTTGAAATTGGTTGGGTAAAGAAAAACAAATAAATCATAGATAAGCTACCTAATACAACTAAAAGCAATGTTTGTGCTGAGTGTACCATAGTGGCGAAAGTAATCCCATCATCCGCAGTAAGTCCGTATAAAATAATTCCTTCAGAAACTAACAAATGGTAAACACCAATGCCACCTTGAACGGGAGCTGTCATGCCAATCGCCCCAATTACCATAATAAACAATCCTGCCATTGGGGAAAGTTCGCTTGTTTCTGGCAAAGCAAAAAAGCATACGTAAGTCATAAGGAAATACATTGCCCAGATAAATAAAGAATGGAAAACAAACAGCCATTTGTTTTTAAGCTTAGTAACAGCGACCAGCCCATCCGCAATTCCCTTTGAGAAAGTACGTATTTTTATAATGAAGGGGTGTTTGCTGTATTTCTTGATGATTAAGCGATATACAAGTAGAAATATAATGATGGTTACCAAAAGTATAAGTCCAACTATAAATGAACCTCCAACTGCATTAATGATTGGATTAAAAATATGCTTTAATAAAAAGCCTCCCAATCGTTCAAACTCGAAAATAGTCGACAATACAATGCAAACAATCAGCATTAATACATCGAAGGTTCTTTCAACGATTACAGTGCCTATGAGCTTTTCAAAGGGAATATCATCTGATTTGCTAAGAGCACCGCAACGACTTACTTCTCCCAATCGAGGGAAAACCATATTGGCAGCGTATCCGAACATTAAAGCATTAAAAGCGGAAGATAGTCGCGGCTTATAACCTAGCGGCTCTATTAACTGTTTCCAACGCATTGCTCTGCTTATCAAAGCAGCAATAGAAATTACAATCGATAAACCTATCCAATAAAAATTTGCACTGCGGATTCTGTATAAAACGGAAGAAAGGTTTTGGTTTTTAAAAGTTAGCCACAATAATCCTCCACCAATTACTAAAAATAAGAGGGTTTTTAATATAGAGGTAACGCGTTTCAATATTTAAGAATTTGTTGGACGGTTGTTGGTGTCAGGGAAACAAAGAGTAGGCTTAAAAGATTTTGCTTCTTCAAAATCCATCCCTGCATAACTAATAACAATTACAATATCTCCTACTTGCATTTTTCTGGCGGCCGGCCCGTTAATGCATACCTGTCCAGCACCACGCTCACCTTTAATAACATAAGTTTCAAGTCGTTCACCATTATTAATGTTTAAAACATGAACCTTTTCTCCTTCAATAAGGTTGGCGGCATCCATTAAATCCTCATCAAGGGTAATGCTTCCAACATAATGTAATTCTGCTTGCGTAATCTTCGCTCTGTGAATTTTCGACTTAAGTACTTGTATCGTCATAACGCCGCAAAGGTAAATAATCCAAGTTATTAGATGAAAAAATAATTATTCATATCTAATATTATCAATCAAACGAGGGCCTTCAGTTAATACTGCGATACATCCTTGTACCGGTTTACCTTCTTCCCAATTCTTAATGTCTTCCAAAGTATCAGGATTAACCAATTGAAAGTACTGAACACTTAAATAAGAGCTTTTTTGAATGTATCGTTTTACTAATTCTATTACGGCGGCAGGACTTTGATGCGGAATAAATTCTTTGGCTGTCTCCATTGCTTTGTATATCAAAGGAGCGGATTTGCGTTGTTCCGCAGTGAGAAGCATATTTCTAGAACTCATCGCAAGCCCGTCTGATTCTCTTAAAGTGGGACAACCAATAATGTTTGTAGAATGATTAAGTAGAGCGACCATTTTTCTTATAATGGCCAATTGCTGAAAATCTTTTTCTCCAAAATAAGAATTAGTCGGTTGAACAATTTCAAACAGTCGGTTAACTACTGTAGCCACACCTTTAAAATGGCCTGGTCGGAAGGCGCCTTCCATCGTTTCTTCCATAAAGCCAAACGATATATCCAATAATTCAGGACCATTAGGATAAATTTCCGCTGGTGTTGGAAGGAAAACAAGGTTGCAGCCTGCAGATTTTAAAAACGCAATATCTGCTTCAGGCATCCGAGGGTAATTCTCCAAATCTTTAAGGTCATTAAATTGAGTCGGATTAACGAATATGCTGCATATGACAATGTCGTTTTCAGCTTTAGCTTTTTCAATTAATGAAATATGACCAGCGTGCAACGCTCCCATTGTTGGAACAAACCCAATCGAGCGTCCATCTTTTTTTAGTTGCGATGTTAGATCATGCATTTTCTGAGCATGATGTACAATATTAATATCCAAGGTCCAGCTATTTAATATTAAGTTTTTCCCTCCACTGTTCATTAAATGATTGAGAGGCGATAGTTGGTGTTTCGCGTAAGTCCTGGTCTGATTTATAAAGTCCTTCCATAATATATTTACCCGCTTTAATACCTTTCCAATTCATGATATCTCTGTTGAGCATGGCTTTTTTCCAAAAGAAATAAAACAACTTATTAGCTCTAGACTCAAGTCCTTTTTCAACCGATTCTTTCCTATTATCTATTAACATTTTTTGAATGTCAATTTTCACAGGACAAATATCCATCAGGTTGCCATCTAACAAACTGTTTCTTACGGCCTCTTCTTGTGTTTCAAAATTGTCTTTTAATGGATTAGTCACAGCAGAAAGCGGGTTTGAATAGGCACTCTCAGGATCTGACATATAAACAGGCCAGTTAAATTGACAAGCGCCACATTTAATACATGAGGCCGCTTGCCTTTGGACTTCGTGTCCTAGAACATTGCTGCGACCATTGTCGATTATAATCAAATATAATTCCTCAGGACCATCTAAATCATCAACTTGACGCGGCCCAGTAATAATACTATTGTAGGCGGTTAATTTTTGTCCTGTTGCGTATGTGCTCAGCAACGGAAGAAACAAGTCAAGGTAATTTAAACTAGGAAGTATTTTATCAATACCCGTTAAAACGATGTGCGTTTTAGGAAGGGAGGCGCATAATTGTGCATTGCCTTCATTCTCAGTGATAACTATTGCTCCAGGGTCGGCAATTAAAAAGTTGCAACCCGTAATACCAATTTCTGCATTAAGATAAAGCTCTCTTAAGCGATTTCTGATTATATCAACCAGCTGTTCAGGAGATAAATTATTAAGTCCAAAATGAGTATTAATTTCTTCGATTGATTTATGAATTGCAGGAAGAATCATATGGCCAGAATGGTCGTTCATACTATCTGCAATATAATCGCCTGCGTCTGTTTCAATAATATCGAAGCCTTCTAGTCCAACTCTTTCTTTTAAAAGCACCTCTTCGGCAGTGGAGGATTTAGACTTTACAATTGTTTGCGCAGAAGAATTTTTACTGATCTCAATTATTTCATCAATTGCCTCTAAGCTATCTTGAGCCCAAATTATTTTACCCCCGTTTTTAATAAAGTTGGCTTCAAATTCAATTAGGTAGGAGTCTAGGTTTTCAATCGATTTCCAACGTGCATGAGCAGCCCTTGACCTTGCAAGTTCAAGGTTCTTGAATTGAGTGGATGCTTCACGAAAAGCCTCATCATATTTGGTTTTTACAATATGCAGTTCGTTGGAGGGTTTCATTTTATTAGGGCCAGGCGACTGCAAACCTAACAATTTATTAGCGGATTTTTTTTGTAAAACAGTTTGAAAGTCGATAATCTTATTAATGTCGGATAGTCCTTGTATTGTTAGTGATTTAATTTTCACTACCTTTGTCCCCTGAAAACGTAAAACCATCGTTTATCAAAATGAAAATCAGCAAGTTAGTAATAATTTCAATAATTTCTTTTTTAACAATTTCTTTCCGCACCCCATCATTTGCTGGTGAGCATGAAATTGTTTCTGTTTCTGAAACACAGGAAAACGCTGCAGCTCATGCTGAAGGCAAAGAGAGATTAAATGCAGGAAAACTAATCATGGAGCATATTGCTGATAGTCATGATTGGCATTTATGGGGGCATACCGCTATTCCACTTCCTGTTATTGTTTATAATGGAGAGAGAGGCCTGACAGTTTTTTCATCAGCGCGATTTGAGCACGGGCATAAAGCATATCAAGGGTATCGTTTAAATGAAAAGGGAAAGATTGAAGCGGTCAATGAAATGACGGATATGGATGCTCATCATGCAACGATGAATGAAGCGCTAACTGCAGGTAGCTACGATATTTCAATTACTAAGAACGTGGTAAGTATTTTCATTACTATCGCTATACTATTATTTGTGTTTATATCGGTTGCTAGAGCATATACTAATAAAAGAAAAGGCTTGGCACCAACAGGACTTCAAAATGCAATAGAGCCGATTATTGTTTTTATGCGTGATGACGTAATTAAAGCGAGCATCGGTCCGAAGTACGAAAAGTATGTTCCTTATTTATTAACGTTATTCTTTTTCATATGGATTAACAACCTGTTAGGATTAATTCCTGTTTTCCCAGGTGGCGCGAATGTTACAGGTAATATTTCAGTTGCATTAGTGTTAGCAGTGTTAACATTTATTATTACAACAGTATCAGGAAATAAAAATTACTGGCAACATATTTTTGCAATGCCAGGCGTCCCAAAGGGAGTATTGGTATTATTAACACCAATTGAAATTCTTGGAATGTTTCTTCGTCCGTTTGTATTGATGATTCGTCTTTTCGCGAACATTGCTGCGGGACATATAATTGCTTTATCATTCTTCTGCTTGATCTTTATCTTCGGACAAGAATCATTATATGGTACAGGTGGAGGATTAGGAGTATCGCCATTATCATTGGTGTTTACAGTATTCATGGCAATGCTTGAGTTATTGGTTGCCTTTTTACAAGCGTATGTATTTACATTATTATCATCGGTATATATCGGAGCTGCAGTTGAAGAACATCACCACGATAATCATCATTAATCAGAACATTTTAATCACTTAATTATATAAACATGTTACTTAACATCTTATTACAAACAACAGGCGTAGACGGATTAGGATTCGGATACGGTCTTGCTGCCATTGGTGCAGGTATTGCTGCTTTAGCTGCTGGTTTAGGTATCGGCCGCATTGGAGGTTCAGCTTTAGAATCAATCGCTCGTCAACCTGAAGCATCAGGAGATATTCGTGCGAACATGATTCTTGCTGCTGCCCTTGTTGAAGGAGCTGCTTTCTTCGCAATGGTAATCGGATTATTAGCAATCCTTACAAAGTAATTTGTAGATTGTTATCAATGAACCGGTGTGAAAGCGATTGGCAAAACACCGGTTTATTTAAAAATGTAAACTCGACTTTAAAAGAAATTTAAATAAAATGGAACTCGTAAAACCCGAATTTGGTCTCGTATTTTGGATGACCGTTTCATTTCTGATTGTGGTATTTATCCTTCGCAAATTTGCTTGGGGTCCTATACTTTCTTCATTAAAAGATCGCGAAACTTCTATAGAAGACGCTTTAAATGCTGCTAAAAAAGCGAAGGAAGAAGTTGCCAACATGAAGGCAGAGAATGAGCAATTATTAAAGCAAGCACGTAACGAACGCGACATGATGTTGAAAGAAGCTCGTGAAACAAAAGATGCAATTGTAAATGAAGCTCGTGCAAAAGCACAAACAGAAGCAGATCGAATGATTTCTTCAGCTCGTGAAGCAATTCAAAATGAGAAAATGGCGGCTATCACTGAATTAAAAAATCAAGTAGCAACTTTGTCAATTGAAATTGCAGAAAAAGTTATTCGCCAGCAGTTGGCAAGTGATGATAAACAAAAGGCGTTGGTTAATGATTTATTGAAAGACGTTAAGTTAAACTAATTCACTAATCGCTAAAAATTAGAAAATGACGGAGTCAAAAGTAGCTCGCAGATACGCAAAATCATTGCTTGGATTAGCCACCGAAAATAATATTACGGAGAAGGTTTTTTCTGATATGCAATTGATTGCTTCTGCTTGTCAGAATAGTCGGGATTTAGCATTATTGATGAAAAACCCGATTATCAATACTGACAAAAAAGATGCTGTTATAAAAAGTATTTTTTCTGGAAAGGTAGATCAGGTTACTCTTACCTTTATGAATTTAATGACAAAGAAAGGTCGTGAAAGCTATTTAACCGATATCGCTCAAGAGTATATCAATATTTATAAAGAATCAATCGGAATTAAGGTTGCTTATGTAACAACTGCAACTCCGATGGATGCTCAATTAAGAGAACAGGTTCTTGATATTGTTAAAAAAATGAAGGGAAGCAAAATAGAGCTTGTTGAAACAGTAAATAAAAATATAATAGGCGGTTTTATTCTTCGTATAGGCGATGAACAATTTGATGCCTCAGTCCTTAAAAAGTTACGTCAGTTGAAAAACGAATTCGACGATAACATATATGTAAAAGAATATTAATAATTATCTAATAACAATAAATAACTACGCAAATGGTAGATGTTAGACCAGACGAAGTTTCAGCTATCCTCCGTCAACAATTAGCCGGATTTAAATCGGCAACAGAGCTTGAAGAAGTAGGAACAGTTCTTCAAGTGGGTGATGGTATTGCCCGTATTTACGGACTTACAAAAGTTCAATCGGGAGAGCTAATCGAATTTGAAAATGGACTTAAAGGCATTGTATTAAATCTTGAAGAAGATAACGTAGGTGCCGTAACGTTAGGTTCATCAAACAATATTAAGGAAGGTGATACGGTAAAACGTACAGGTAAAATCGCTTCTATTCGCGTGGGAGAAGGAATGCTTGGACGTGTTGTTGATACACTTGGAAATCCTATGGACGGTAAAGGTCCAATTTCAGGAGAAACTTTTGAAATGCCACTTGAGCGTAAAGCCCCAGGTGTTATCTTCCGTCAACCAGTAAATGAGCCACTTCAAACTGGCATCAAAGCAATCGATGCAATGATTCCTATTGGTCGTGGACAGCGTGAGTTAATCATCGGTGATCGTCAAACAGGTAAAACTGCGGTGGCAATCGATACGATTATCAACCAAAAAGAATTTTTTGACAAAGGAGAGCCAGTATTTTGTATCTACGTTGCAGTAGGTCAGAAAGGTTCAACTGTTGCTAACGTAGTTAAAACATTAGAAGAGCGTGGTGCAATGCCTTATACAGTAATCGTTGCTGCTACTGCTTCTGAGTCTGCTCCAATGCAGTTCTTTGCTCCAATGGCAGGTGCTGCAATCGGTGAATTTTTCCGTGATACTGGTCGCCCTGCATTAGTAGTTTATGATGATTTATCTAAACAAGCAGTTGCATATCGTGAGGTATCTTTATTATTACGTCGTCCTCCAGGCCGTGAAGCTTATCCAGGAGACGTATTCTACTTACATAGCCGTTTATTAGAGCGTGCTGCGAAAGTAATTAAGTCTGATTCTATTGCCGCTAACATGAATGATTTACCTGAGTCTTTAAAAGGTAAAGTGAAAGGTGGTGGTTCTTTAACTGCACTTCCAATTATTGAAACACAAGCAGGTGACGTTTCTGCTTATATCCCTACGAATGTAATTTCAATTACTGACGGGCAGATATTCCTTGAAGCGAACTTGTTTAATGCTGGTGTTCGTCCTGCAATTAACGTAGGTATTTCGGTATCTCGCGTAGGTGGTAACGCTCAGATTAAATCAATGAAGAAAGTTGCTGGTACACTTAAGTTAGATCAAGCGCAGTATCGTGAGTTAGAGGCGTTCTCTAAATTCGGTTCTGACTTAGATGCTGCTACTAAAGCAGTAATCGACAAAGGTTCTCGTAACGTAGAAATCTTAAAGCAAGGACAGTATTCACCATTGCGCGTAGAAGAGCAAATTGCAATTATCTACCTAGGAACAAAAGGGTTATTGCAAAATGTACCAGTACGTCAGGTGCGTGAGTTCGAAACAAACTTCTTAAATGTAATGCGTGTAAGTCATAAAGCTACACTTGATCAATTAGCGAAAGGTGTAATCAATGATGAAATCACTAATACACTAGAGCAGGTTGGAAAAGACTTAGCAAAAAACTACACTGCGTAATTTCAGCACGATTTAAAGAAAATTTAAAATGGCTAATTTAAAAGAGGTTCGTTTAAGAATTGTTTCTGTTTCGAGTACACAGCAAATCACCAAAGCAATGAAAATGGTGAGTGCTGCTAAGCTACGTCGTGCGCAGAATGCAATTACGCAACTACGCCCTTATGCAAATAAGCTTCGTGATATCCTGGAAAATTTATCCTCTACATTAGAAGGTGGTAGTGGAGGTCAATTTGCACAGGTAAGACCAGTCGAAAAAGTATTAATTGTTGCTGTGACATCAAATAGAGGGTTGGCAGGTGCGTTTAATGCAAATATTATTCGTCAGGTAAATAAAATAATTCATGAGCAATATAGTGCTCAGGCTAATGCTGGAAATGTAAAAGTCTTGAGTATTGGTAAAAAAGCTTCGGATTTTTACTCTAAAAATAACACTTTGTATTACGGAAATCATAATGAGGTGTATGCCGATTTGAGATTTGATGTAGTAGCCCCAATCGCAGAGAAAATAATGAATGATTTTGCTGTTGGTCAATACGATAAAGTTATTGTTGTATATAATCAGTTTAAAAATGCAGCGGTACAAATTGTTCAAGTTGAACAGATGTTACCACTTCAGCCATCTGAGTCTAATGCACAAGCAACAAACAATGATTATATTTTTGAACCGGGCAAACAAGAAATTATTCTAGACTTGATTCCTAAGTCAATAAAGACACAGTTGTATAAGGCTGTTTTGGATTCTCATGCTTCTGAGCACGGTGCGCGTATGACTGCAATGAGTAAAGCAACAGATAATGCCGGCGAATTGATTAAGGAGTTAAAGCTTACTTACAATAAAGCTCGTCAAGCAGCAATTACAAATGAAATTTTGGAAATCGTTGCAGGGGCAGAAGCCTTGAATGGTTAATTAAAGATTATTATATAATTATATAGTAGGGGGCCTTGGTCCCCTATTTTTTTTGCTTTTTCGTGAAACTTGCTGAATAGCTAATGCACTAACCTAATACTCAAAAGAAAAATCCTAATTAAAATACAGTTTAAAGGTTGGATTGATAATGGTTGAACGAAAGGGCGATGTGGTTATCGCCCTTTTTTTATGATTAATCGCATTGACAGGGGGAAAAATGAAGGGAGTGTTCACTTCCTTCATTTGTTTTTATACCTTCATAAAAAAAATGACATGAAAAAGATTTATTTTCTCTTTATGAGCCTCTTACCATTTTTTGTTAATGCTCAATTTGCCAACGACTCTACCAATAATGTGGTAATTCAAGATGCAATTGGTTCGGAGCAAGCAACTCCACTTATCAGCTCAAGAGCGGATGGCGGAGCTTATATTTCCTGGTTTGATCAGTCATCCGGCATGTATGTGTTGCGTATGCAGCGCCTTGATGCTTTGGGAAATAAATTATGGGGGCCTAATGGTGTCGTGGTAAGTAATGCCAATCAAAATACAGCACTTTTCCGCTACGATTTAAAAACGGATAATGAAGGAAATGCCATTGTTGCTTTTCAAGATCAACGCACCGGTAATATGCAAGTAGTAGCTCAAAAAATGGACTCTACCGGAGCCCCTGTTTGGGCAACCAATGGAGTAGTATTATCAGATGCAGATGCAGCTGAAGGATTAGCCCCTGTTATTGGTGTATTGTCAAACAATAATGTGGTGGTTGCATGGAATGCCTACTCAAGTACTAATCAGAAATGGGTTTGCTATATCGAATTAAACCCAGCAACAGGAGTGTCTATTAATGGCGCTGGACCAGAAAGAGTAAAACCAGCAATAGGAACAACACCTAACTATTCGCGTCCATCTATTGCATCGTATACTAACAATGAATATTATTTAATGTACGTGCAGGAAACAGGAAACTTTCCTGGTGTTTCTAAAATGTTTGTAAAACGCCTAGCAACAAACTATGTGAATCTTTGGCCAGCATCCATTCAATTTACAACAAAAACAATTTCTACTTTTTTCTTCCCAAAAATTATTTCAGATGGTGCTACAGGTTTTTTATGTGCTTTTAATGCAGGTAATCCAGCCAATGCAGCGCTCACAAGTGTTTACCTACAGCATGTGGATTCAACAGGAGCTAGCTGGAGTGCTACCGGTACCGCATTAACGAGTTCTTTAAGTATCAATTCTTATTTGGGAGATTATTTTTATAATTCAACAACTAATCAAACATGGGTAGGATTACAAGTTACCAATACTGGGCAGTCAGCTTCAGGTAATAGTATTCAAAGAGTAAATAATGCTGGATTAAATTTATGTGGCACCGATGGTATTGTAGTGGATGCACAAACATCAAATATGACGATTCCCGTAGGTATTGCGCAAGATGATAACAAAGCAATTTTGGTTTATTATACAGGAGGAGTTAATCAGGTTTCTATCAAAGCAACGTTGATTGATTCAATGGGTATAAAGCAATGGGCATTCAATGAAAAAGCATTAAATGTTACTGCAAGTAATAAAGATGATATCGGAATTTCTCGTGTAAGCAATCATCAGTTAATTGTAACATGGTCTGATACCAGAAACGATAATGGCATTTATGCTCAAAACATTAACGACGATGGAACATTAGGACCAATGGCTGTCGGATTAAATTCGATAATTAACAACACAAGTATTCAGTTAATTCAAAATCCATCAAGCATATTGCAATTAAGAAGTACGAATAGTATTGAAGAAATTGAAATTTATTCTGCAATAGGACAATTAGTATATTCGAAAAACGGAATGGATAACAATGAATTATCTATACCACTTACTAGTAAGTTCAGCACTGGAAATTATATTATTCGAGTGAATCGTAAAACCACACTTAAGTGGATGAAGCAATAAAATAGGAAATAGATAAAATAAAAACGGGGACAATTTTTTTGTCCCCGTTTTTTTATTGTTGCTGATAGTAATTCGGATTAAGTGCCTGATACTTTTGCAATTTTTTCTGTAGCTCATCACTTAGATTGCCTTGTCCATATTGCCTTGCCATTCGGATTAACTCTCCGTAAATAGCATAAGCTTGATTCGACTCTCTGTCGACAGAACTAAAGTAAGAAGTGCGCTTTATTGACATATAATAATCCATTTCATTTTCATAGATAGCAGCTAATCGTTTTGTGATTGCAATCGCCATATCTTCTGAATGTTTTCTTCTAGCCTCTGGAAGCTCTACAGTAGATAACGTTAAACGATTAAATGGATTTAATGTGTCTTTAGGATTTACTTTTTGTGCAGCCATAAAATATAATTCAATCGGACGCAACAACATCACATTGTAAGCAACAGTGTTGTCTGGCATCTCTTCGTTCATCTTATCTAATACTTTTATAGCAGAATCTTTTTTACCAGCCTCCATTAATGATTCTGATAGTCGAGCAAAGTTATTTCGGAAGTTCATCGTCATGCCCATATTGGTTTGATCAAGATAAACATCTGGTCGTTTCATATTCCCCCACAAGAATTTATTCATCATATTATTATACATGATATCATTATCTACTCTTCCTGTTTGTCCGTTTGGATCCGCTGATCGCGAATTTTTAATAGGAACAAAACGATATGCTAAACCTTCTAACTGGAAGTAAGGTTCAAGGTTCATATAATTTTCGCTTCCAACAGTAACAGCAAAATAAATAGGACGTTTCCAGTTATTGTTAGCAATCAAATCTAGAATCATCAAGTCCGCTTTCATCAAATAAGTTTTATCCAGATCCCAATAAATAGTATCTAAAATTTTACTTGCATCTTCAGGCTTAACAGCTCCCGATTCAAGAACAGCTTTTTTATCAACCACTACCATAAACTTTTTAGTAGGGAAAAAATTAAGCGACATTCCTGCTTGTGTTTGTACTTTAGCACTTGGATCATCCGACTTAATAAAGTCCATAATTTCTTTTAGATTGATGTATCCTTCAGCATTCACGCGGCCAACAGCATAAGGCACATAGTCGCGAGTACCTTGTGCGTATTGCTCATGCGTAAAGGAGATAGGAAGTGCATCACTTTGATAAGCCTTTCGCTTCATTTGATCAATGTACCAATCAGTATTCAATAAACTCAAATTTACAATTCGAATATCAGGACGAATACCTTCGACATCTTGTGCATACCAAAGAGGGAAGGTATCGTTATCCCCATTCGTAAAGATGATAGCATTTGGTGCACAACTCATCAAATAGTTGTGTGCGAAATCGCGCGAAGTATAACGATGAGAACGATTATGATCATCCCATCCGTCTTTCGCCATTAATGTTGGTGCTGCTAATAAGCATATTGCAGTAGAAAGAACTGCAGCAGCTTGTCCATTCATTTTTTTACTGATAGCATCAAATAATGCCAATGTTCCTAAGCCAATCCAAATAGCAAAAGCATAGAAGGAAGCAGCGTAAGCGTAATCACGTTCGCGTGGTTGATATGGATATTGATTCAGGTAAAGTACAATTGCTAATCCTGTAAAGAAGAACAATAACATGACAGTCCAAAAATCATTATGCTTAGCCTTTTTATAATGCCAGACCATTCCAACAACACCCAATAAGAAAGGTAGCATATAAAAACGATTATATCCTTTGTTGGCTTTCTGACTTTCTGGAGCATTTTCTTGCGGGCCTAAACGCGCGTCGTCAATAAAATTAATACCCGAAATCCAGTTCCCTTTAGTGATACTTCCATGACCTTGAATATCATTCTGGCGCCCAGAAAAATTCCACATGAAATAACGAAAATACATGTGAATGATTTGATAGTTCCAGAAGAATTTTAGGTTTTGTGCAAAGGTAGGCTTGCCGTCTCCTGTAATTCCAGCCCATTCTTTATAAGCTTGTATATGGCTTTCTTGAGCACTATACATACGAGGGAAAACAGTACAGTTAGCAGGATCAAAAACAGGTGATTGCTTTTTACCAGTAACTACGTATTTTCCATCTTTTGCAGCATATTGATTTGCCCCTTCTGCAATGCTTACTTGTTCTGCATTGTAGTATTGTCCGTAAAACAAAGGACGATCTCCGTATTGTTCACGATTTATATAACCCAATAAATTAAATACCTGTTCAGGGTCATTCTCATCCATTGGAGGGTTTGCCATTGAACGAATAACAATCATCGCATAAGAAGAATATCCGAAAAGAATAAATGCAAAACATATTATACTAAGATTCAATAATGGTTTGTTCTTTTCAACTGAGTACTTCAAGCCGTAAATAATTCCACCAATTAATAATGCAATAAAGAATAAAAATCCTGACCAGAAAGGTAATCCAAAGCTGTTAACGAATAATAAATCAAACTTAGAAGCAAGACTAACTAAGCCAGAGATAATTCCAAATTGTACAATACCTAAAATTAAAACGCCTGCAATAGCAGTTTTAATAACGCCACCTAAAGAAGGTTTGTTTTTCTTGAAGTAATAAATGAAAGCAAGTGCAGGAATCGTTAACAAGTTCAGTAAGTGAATACCAATAGATAATCCCATCAAGTATGCAATTAAAATAATCCATTTGTTTGCGTCTTTTTCTTCAGAAGCATCCCATTTGAACATTACCCAGAAAACAATTGCCGTAAAGAAAGAGGAAGAAGCATAAACCTCGCCTTCAACAGCAGAAAACCAGAAGGAATCGCTAAAAGTATATGCTAGTGCTCCTACTAATCCGGCGCCCATAATACTAATTAACTGTGAGCTGGTTACTTCTCCATTTTTTGAAACTATCTTTTTTGCAATTGCTGTTATGGTCCAGAATAAAAACAGAATAGTAAAAGCACTCATTAATGCCGAGAGAATATTCACCATCACTGATACTAAACGTACATCGCCCCCTGACATCAAGCTGAAAACTCTTCCTAACATTAAGAATAATGGAGCTCCTGGAGGATGACCTACTTGTAATCGGTAAGCAGATGCAATGAACTCACCGCAATCCCAGAAGCTGCCTGTTGGTTCAATTGTGCTCAGATAAACAAACGCTGAAATTGCAAATGCAATCCATCCGAAGAGATTGTTGATACGCTTATAATGATTCATATTTATAGAATAAGATGGGCGAATTTAAGAATTATTTATAAGGAGGATACTTCTAAAATGTTAAACATGAAAAGAAGTTATCCATTGTTGTAGAGAAGAAAATGCAGATAATGGCTCAATAGGGAATCGTCTCCATGGAAAAGCCTTCTATTTGGAGATGCTGTAATAGTTGAGGCAAAGCAGCGAGCAGGTTGTTTTTTGCTTTCAAACTATCATGAAAAACGATTATCGCCCCCGGGCATAAATGCTGTTTTATATTCGAAATAACTGCATCCGAATTTAACCGCTGGTCATAATCCTTACTAAGTATGTCCCACATTATAACCTTATCGTGCTTTTGAATTTCCAAAAGGCTTCGCATCATTAATCTGCCATAAGGCGGACGGAATAGATTACTGTTTATTTGTCTTTTCCCTTTAAGGTAATCATCCATATAATCTTTCGAATTGGTTTTCCATCCATTTAAGTGGGAAAAGGTATGAGAGCCCACATGATGCCCTTTTTGTATAACTAAAGAATACAAATCAGGGTGTTGGGCAACATTTTTACCAATGCAAAAGAAAGTGGCTTTGGCTTGATAATTTTCTAATATTTCTAAGACTTTTTCGGTTACGCCAGGGGTAGGACCATCGTCAAAAGTCAGATATACGACTTTAGAATCAGAAGGCAAATGCCAAATTGCATTAGGGTAAATCCATCGTAAAAAATTGGGGGGCCTGACCATTACACCTCAAAAATAGAATTCTTTACAAATATTTAATTCAGAATAGACATTATTTCAAAATTGAAGATTAAATTTGGGTCCCCAAAAAGCGGGAATAAAATCAAAAACCTATGAAGAAAACATTTACGTTTTGTATCACAAAAATCGCAATGGTATTTGCAGTTGCAATACTTATGACCAACATGGTTAATGCGCAAGGAATAGTAATTAATGAAATCGATTATGATCAACCAGGTGTTGATAGCGCTGAATATGTAGAACTATATAACGCAGGACCAAACCCAGTTAACTTAGCTGATTTCAGATTAATGTTATTTAATGGTAGCACTAGCGGAACAACGGGGAACAAGCCTTACGATTCAATTTTACTTCCTTCTCAAACATTAAGTGTAGGAGCGTTCTTTGTAATCTGTGGTAACTCAGGTAAAGTTCCAAACTGTAATTTAACATTTACTGCTGCTACCAATTGTATTCAAAATGCAGCATCTGCTACAGCAACTACTCCATCTCCTGATGCAGTTTATTTACAAGATATTCAACAAGGAAACATTATTGATGCGGTTAGCTACGAAGGTGATTGTCTTGCTCCTTACTTAGAAATTGCTGGCGTACCTTCTGGAAACAGCGATACAATTGTTGCTGATTCAGTTTTATCAAGATTCTTTAGTATCGGAAGATTCCCTGATGGAACAGATTCGAATAATAACTCATTAGATTTTAACCGCATGTGTTCAACACCAGGATCGGCAAACGTTGCGAATGCAAATGGTTGTGTAACGGCTATTGCTGAGGTAAAATCAGCTATGTCGATTTTAGTTTATCCAAATCCAAGTCATGGTGTATTGCACATCGATATGACGAAAGATTATTTCAAACAAGTTAAAGTATCAGTTATCGACTTATTAGGTCGTGAAGTGAAATCAGTTGATTTAGGTGATTTTGATGCTATCTATTCAATGAACTTATCTGACCTTAACAAAGGTGTTTACATTGTAAAAATTCAAACAGCTACCGGAAGCATGCTACAACGCGTAGAGCTTTCAAAGTAATCGTAAAAGCATAATTTTGAGAAATCCCGAGCTTTAGCCTCGGGATTTTTTATTGATGCCAAACCGATTTTAACCCATTTTTTTAGGATATTAACCAAAATTGAAAGGGCAATCCGCTCATTCAATTGCATAATTGTATCATCAAAAAACATAAGATGATTACAGACGCACCTTCAGTAGAAAAATTTAATGTTCTCAATTTTGACGAGAAAGCCTGGCATGTATGGCACCATGCAAATTTTTTAATGGTGCGCCAAAACAGTTACTACCGTGTGAACTTGTATTACTTGAATGGCTATTATATTCAGCTATGGTATCACGTTAAGCGTAATCGCATCGCTAAAATAGCAGCAACAACATCAAGTCGTATTGTAGATGCTTATCTGCAAAACATATCGATTGACGAATTAATATTGAATTAAAACCCGTTCTCTTTAAACCTAAAATCCCGAGGTGTTCCCCCGGGATTTTTTATTGGTTACAAATTGATTTTCTACAAAGGGATATTCCCGTGTTTCTTCTTCGGTAATTTAACGGCTTTATTTTCTAGCATCTTAAAGGCTTTAATTAATTTACCTCTCGTAGCTTCTGGCATAATTACCTCATCAACATATCCTCGTTCTGCTGCTCTATATGGATTCGCAAAGTGATTAATATACTCCTCTTCTTTCTCTTTTAATTTTTGTTGTGGATCAGAAGCTGCCGCAATTTCATTCTTGAAAATAATTTCAGCAGCACCACGTGCACCCATTACCGCAATCTCAGCCGTAGGCCATGCATAGTTCATATCAGCACCAATATGTTTCGAGTTCATTACATCATACGCACCACCATAGGCTTTACGTGTAATCACCGTGATACGGGGAACAGTTGCCTCGCTAAACGCAAATAATAATTTGGCTCCATTGGTAATAATACCATTCCACTCTTGATCTGTACCCGGAAGAAATCCTGGAACATCTTCAAGCACTAATAAAGGAATATTAAAGCAATCGCAAAAGCGAACAAATCGCGCTGCCTTTGTGGAGGAGTTAATATCTAATACACCTGCCAAAAATGCTGGCTGGTTTGCAATAATACCAATCGACTTTCCGCCTAAGCGTGCAAAGCCTACAACAATATTTTCCGCAAAGTTTTTATGCACTTCAAAAAAGCCTTCGCCATCATCGTCAATTACATTCTCAATTACGTCTCTGATATCATAAGGTTGGTTAGGATTATCTGGAATAATAGAATTTAATGCTACTCGACTTTCATCGCCTTCAGTATACGGTAATGCAGGCGCATCTTCTTCGCAGTTAGAAGGTACGTAACTTAATAAACGCTTTATGTTTTGAATGCATTCAATTTCATTTGCACATGAAAAATGGGTAACACCCGATTTAGAACTATGTGTAGAGGCTCCTCCTAATTCTTCACTTGTTACTTCTTCGTGCGTAACAGTTTTCACCACATTCGGACCAGTAACAAACATGTAGCTGGTATTTTCTACCATCATGATAAAGTCCGTTATGGCAGGAGAATAAACAGCGCCACCAGCACATGGTCCCATGATAGCACTGATTTGTGGAATTACTCCAGATGCCATCGTATTGCGATAAAATATATCTGCGTAACCGCCTAACGATACAACCCCTTCTTGAATCCTTGCTCCTCCCGAATCATTTAATCCGATAACTGGTGCACCGTTTTGCATCGCAAGGTCCATAATGCGACAAATTTTTTCGGCATGCGATTCTGATAAGGAGCCACCAAAAACGGTAAAATCTTGAGCATATGCATAAACTAATCGCCCGTTGATTGTACCATAGCCTGTAACTACACCGTCGCCTAAATATTTTTCACGATCTAAACCGAATTCAGTAGATCGATGCGTTACAAACATTCCTATTTCTTCGAAAGAATTTTCATCCATTAAAAAATGCAATCGCTCGCGAGCAGTAAGCTTTCCTTTTTTGTGTTGTGCTTCTATTCGCTTTTCACCGCCACCTAATTGTGCCAGTGCAATTTGATTTTCGAGTTGTACTGTTTTATCCGACATAAAATAATTTGTTATGCAAATGTAGTCCAATTAAATATTAGAACTATATTTTATTAATGTGCTTCGAGCCAGTTTTTACCAATTCCAATTTCTACTTCTACAGGAACACTAAGCGGTAATGCATGCTTCATTTTAACTGCTACCAGATTTTTCATCGTTTCTAACTCCGGCAGATAAACATCAAATACTAATTCATCATGTACTTGCAGTAACATTTTCGATTTTAAATTCATCTCTGTCATAGCTTTATTCAGATGAATCATAGCAAGCTTAATCATATCCGCTGCTGATCCCTGAATAGGTGCATTAATCGCGTTACGTTCTGCAAAGCCTCTAACAGTTGCATTATTCGAGTTAATATCACGCAGGTATCTCCTTCTTCCTAAAACAGTTTCTACATATCCTTTTTCTTTTGCTTGCGCGATGCTGCTATCCATAAAATCTTTGATGTATGGATACTTGATAAAATACTGATCAATTATTTCAGCGGCTTCTTTACGAGGAATATTTAATCGCTCACTTAATCCGAAAGCACTGATGCCATAGATAATTCCGAAGTTGACCATTTTGGCTTTGCGGCGCATATCAGACGTTACATCTTCTAATGCAACTCCAAATACTTTTGATGCTGTTGCAGTATGTACGTCTAAATTATGATGAAATGCTTCGAGTAATCCTGGATCTTTACAAAGCTCAGCCATGATACGTAATTCAATTTGTGAATAATCGGCAGAGAGTAAAATATGCTCTTCGTTACGTGGTACAAATGCTTTACGAATTTCTCTTCCGCGTGCAGTACGAATAGGTATATTCTGAAGGTTAGGATTGTCAGAACTCAAACGTCCTGTAACGGCTACTACCTGATTAAATGATGTATGAATTCTTCCAGTTCTAGCATTCACCATTTGCGGTAAGGCATCAACGTAAGTGCTCTTTAATTTTACTAATTCGCGGTAATCTAAAATTTTATCTACAATAGGATGCTTGCCTGTTAGCTTTGATAAAATATCTTCTCCAGTTGCATACTGCCCTGTTTTTGTTTTCTTCGGTTTGTCAACGATTTTCAAAACCTCAAATAAAATATCTCCAACTTGCTTCGGCGATGAAATATTAAAAGGTGTTCCTGCTAACGTCTGAATTTCTTTATCAATTGATTTGATTTCTTCTTCTAAGGTTTTACTTAATTCCTTCAAGGCACCAACATCCAAACGAATGCCTTCTCGTTCCATTGCGCCTAAAACAGATATTAACGGCTCCTCAACTTCATGATATAATTTTTCTGTGTTAGTATCATGAAGCATTGGTTCAAACTTCTTCTTCAATTGTAATGTTACATCGGCATCTTCCGCAGCATACTCGGCAATTGTTTGTGTATCTACGAAACGCATGCTCATCTGATCTTTTCCTTTCTTTCCAATCAACTCTTCAATCGAAACAGGAGCGTATTGCAAATAAGTTTCTGCAAGTACATTCATGTTATGTCGCATTTCCGGCTGAATTAAATAATGCGCCACCATAGTATCGAATAATGGCCCTTTAACATCTACATCGTACCATTTTAATACGGTCATGTCGTACTTTAAATTTTGTCCTATTTTACGAATAGTTTCATGCTCATAAAAAGGTTTGAAGTATGATAAAATTGTTTTTGCCTGATTCATACTTGCCGGTATGGGTACATACCAACCTTCGTGTTCTTTGATGGAAAAAGATAATCCTACAAGCTCTACCTGATTGGCATCTATCCCTGTTGTTTCAGTATCAAAACTAACTTCTGTTGCGCTTAATAAAGTTTGTGCTAACGATTGATATCCTTCAATACTATCAACTATTTTGTAATCGTGAGGCGTATTCTTTATGGTGTTATAAGTAATCGATTCAGTAGGTTCTTCATCAGGTATAACGGTAGGACTAGCCGTAGTATTCGAAGAGAACAAATCTTGTTGTCCATTTTTATTTTCTACCGGAACTTCAATTACTTCTCCTAAAATAATTTGTCCTAAACGACGAAATTCTAATTCGTTAAACAGATTACGAATTCCCTCTTTATTTACTTCTTTAATAGCTAATTCATCTTCGTTAAAAGCCAAAGGCACATCGCAGTGTATAGTAGCTAGTTGTCGCGACATAAACGCTAATTCCTTATTCGCTTCAACTTTCTCTTTTAGTTTTCCTTTTAGCTGGTCAGTATGGTTATACAAATTTTCAATGGTTCCATATTGCTGAATTAATGTGGTAGCTGTTTTCTCTCCTACCCCTGGTATTCCCGGAATATTATCTACCGAATCGCCCATCAAACCAAGAATATCAATTACCTGATTTGGACGTTCAATTCCGTAACGAGCACACACTTCTTTCACCCCTAATAATTCTGCACCTGCGCCGCTGCGAGCTGGCTTATAAATCAAAACTTTGTCCGTTACCATTTGACCATAATCTTTATCTGGCGTCATCATGTAGGTAACAAATCCTGCTTGCTCTGCTTTGATAGAAAAGGTTCCAATGATATCATCTGCTTCATAGCCGTCTAATTCAACAACTGGAATATTAAAACAGCGAATAATTTCTTTGATATATGGAATAGACTTTCTTAAATCTTCAGGCATTTCTTCGCGATGCGCTTTATATGCTTCAAATGCATCATGTCGGTGAGTAGGAGCTGATGTGTCAAAAACAACTGCAATATGCGTAGGCTTTTCTTTTTTCAATACCTCAAGTAAAGTATTGGTAAAGCCAAACATAGCAGAAGTATTTAACCCTTTTGAATTTACCCGATGATTTGTGCTAAAAGCAAAGTAAGCTCTGTAAACCAGTGCAAAGGCATCGAGCAAAAAGAGTTTTTTAGGATGGTCTTGTGTCATTTCTGTTATTTGAAGGCCTAAAGTTAAATGCAAAATGTGTTAGTACCTTTGTAATCAAAATAATTTAAATGAATATTGAAGAATTAAGATTGTATTGCATTGCGAAAAAGGCGGTTACTGAGTCGTTTCCGTTTGATGAAGACACGCTTGTTTTTAAAGTAATGGGGAAAATGTTTGCCTTGGTTAGTATTTCAGAGCCTGACAGCGTAAACTTAAAATGTGATCCGGAATATGCAATTGAGTTACGAGAGAAATTTACGAGTGTGCGTGCAGGGTTTCACATGAACCATAAACATTGGAATACGGTTTTGATGAACGATGACGCACCAGACAAATTAATTTATCAACTGATAGACCATAGCTACGAATTGGTTATTAAAGGTTTTACAAAAAAGCTCAAGCTAGAGTATGAGCAAATCAACGATCAATAAACTTTTTTAGTCGTTGCGACTTTCATTTTGTTTGAAGCATCCGAATAGAAGAAATAAAAATAATCGGGGCCATAAGTAATCTTCGTTTTCTTTTCAATTTCACTTTGCGAAATTCTGAAATTCCTGATTTTAATTACACCTTTTTTATTTTCGATGGATGTAAATTCTTTCGAAGAAAAATCATCCACACGAATGACTTCAAAACAATTTCCGAAGAAATTATCCAGCAAATTTTCGCTTGTAAAAAGATGTGTATTGTTACTTATTTTGTTCAATCCATAATAATTAGCTAAATGTTTGAATCCACCAGCCTTATTTAAGGATGCAAAAGGATCATATATATATTTTA
>CANFIN010000016.1 GCA_947447155.1 Bacteroidota bacterium
ATACCATCCATTACAGGCATCATGATATCTAAAATAACCAAATGTGGGAATTCCTTTTTTGCAATTTCAACTGCTTCTTTACCATTTTTAGCCTGAAGTACCTGATATCCTTCCTTTTTGAGATTATACTCCATAAACTCAAGAATATCTGGCTCATCGTCCACTAAAAGTATTTTAATATTTGAGTTTTCCATATGTTTTTTAACCTGTCCAAATATCTACTGCAATTATTACCAAATTGTTAATAGAACATTAAAGGATAAATAAATCATTTTTTTAGTTGTAATTAAATAACAAAGCATAAATTCAAATGTAAATGTAATTAGATAATTCAATACTATGTTTGAAAAAAAACACAAGAAACTATCATTGTCTCATATTATTTCGAGTATTTAAAACCGAAGAACAAACAAAGAAATAGGCTCTTATTAACTGATTATCAATGCAAATTAAATGGACAAGCCATTACAAAGAACGTCTTATACCCAATCCTTAACATTAAATTAATATTGGAGTAACCTGACGTTAACACTATCTTAATCTATTTGCATTGTCTTAATATAAACTAAACATGATAAAAGGCCTTAACAAATCCATCACACTACTGCTTATTGTGGCAAGCACATTTACAAGCGCATCTCTTAAAGCTCAAATTGAGGATAGCTCATCATTAGCTACAAGAATTGAATTGGAGCCGGAAGATACAACCATACAAACTGTAAACAAACTTTACAATGATATGGAGTATTTGAAACGGTTTCAAATTAGCGGATACATTCAAACTCAATTTCAATGGGCAGACTCTTCAGGTATTGCATCTGCATCTGGAGGTAACTTTAATACAGGAGTAGATAAAAGATTCTCAGTTAGAAGAGGTCGTTTGAAAGTTACTTATGATAAATATTTCAGCAAGGTTGTTTTCCAAACGGATATGACTGAAAGAGGTCTTCGCGTAGTAGAAGCTTACGCAAGTATAACAGAACAAAAGTACTATTGGGCTACATTAACGGCGGGTATATTTAATCGTCCTTTTGGCTATGAAATCGAATATACTTCAAATATGAGAGAGGCTCCTGAGCGTGGCAGAATGTCAGGTAATTTATTCCCTAATGAAAGAGATTTGGGCGCTAAGTTAACCTTACAAGGACCGAAATTCGGGATTTGGAATTGGTTGAAATTAGATGTTGCCGTAGTTACTGGTGAAGGGTCACCAGACGCCAATGCAGGAATTTCCGATTTCGATAGTCATAAAGATTTAATATCTCACTTAACTGTAAATCGCTCTAATAGAAATGAAGATATTAAGTATGGCTTTGGCGTTTCTTATTATAATGGTGGAGTAATTTACAATGTAGACTCAATAAACTCAAAATATAAAGCAGTCGCATATACATTAAGTGACAGTGCGGGAACAAACATATTCCATGCAGACTCTGTGAATCCGAGTGGCTACGCTCCTAGGACCTATTATGGAATTGATGGGCAATTACAAAAAGATTTTAATTGGGGAATTTTTACTTTGAAAGCTGAATATATTCAAGGAACGCATTCAAGTCAAGGTTCAACATCCAAAGCATTTCAATCTAAGCCAACCCTTGCTAATCCATTATATACGCGCAAATTCAACGGGGCTTATTTTGAATTAGCGCAGAATTTAAATCGTGCAACATCAGAAAATAAATTTTTAAATACATTGTATTCATTTATACCAGGACAGATTGTTTTAAAGTATGATTGGTATGATCCTAATACAGAAGTTAAAGGAGACGAAATTGGGCAAGGAGCATCAAGTACTTCTAAAAATCGATTAAAGACAAGTGCTACTGATTTAAGATATGATACCTTCGGTTTTGGAGTGGCTTACTTCTTAAGTAATAATGCAAAAATCCTTGCTTACTACGACACTGTGAAAAATGAAACTTCAAAAAATCTAAGTGGATACACAAAAGATTTAAAAGACAATGTGCTTACTTTGCGCCTTCAATATAAATTCTAATCAATTTTAAAAATCATAAAACAATGTTTAAAAAAATATTAGCAGTTGCTTTAATTTTAATTAGCAACCTATCATTCGGACAAAAAATCGTTATCAAAGGAAGCGATACAGTTTTACCGCTTAGTCAAAAAGAAGCGGAGCAATTTATGAAAACCAATAAAAGTGTAAACATCAGTGTTGTTGGAGGCGGATCTGGAGTTGGTATTGCTGCATTAATTGATGGAAACACTAACATCGCAATGTCATCTCGTCCAATTAAGATGGATGAAAAGATCAAATTACAAGATGCTGGAAGATCGTACAAAGAAGTTAAAATTGCATTTGATGCTTTAAGTATAATTGTACACCCTGGAAATAAGGTTTCTCAATTAACAAGAGAACAAATCGAAGGCATCTTCACAGGCAAAATTAAAAATTGGAAAGAGGTAGGCGGGGATGATTTAAAAATTGTTGCTTACGCGAGAGAAACATCTTCAGGAACATATGAGTTCTTTAAAGAGCATTTATTAAATCGTAAAAACTATGCTGCAACATGTTTAAATATGCCAGCATCAGGAGCCGTTATTCAATCTGTAAGTCAGACGAAAGGCGCTATCGGCTATGTTGGATTAGCTTACCTTGATAAAAGTGTAAAAGCAATTGGCGTATCAACCGATAAAGGTAAAACATTTGTTAAGCCTTCCGTTGCTACAGCAAAAAACAAAACATATCCAGTAGTTCGTCCATTGTTTTTCTACTACCCTACAAAATCAGAAGCATTGGTAAAACCTTTTATTGATTATATAATAGGTAAAACAGGTCAAGGCATTGTATCGCAAATAGGCTACATTTCTTTAGACGGAATGTAATTATCAAAACACTTGCAAATAAAAGCTGCATTTGACGATGCGGCTTTTATTAATTTAATTAAACCATTACATTTGAGCGTGATTAAAAAAATAATTAATAAAACGATAGAAGGATTATTAATGTTGAGCAGTACGATTACTACACTCACTGTCTTACTAATAGTCTTGTTTTTATTTAAAGAAGGACTTTCTGTTTTTAAAGAATCTCCTCTCGAAGGAGAAAATGTTATTGTGTTAAGTAATCAAAATAAAATAACCCATCTTTCTTCTATAGATATAAAAAAAATATTTGACCAAGAAACTACAAACTGGAAACTTATTGGAGGTGCTAACGATTCAATATTACTTTTTACAATTAATGATTTAAGTAATTACTTTTCCGAAGAAGAACTTGGACCTAACTTCGAATTTCTTCCTCAAAAAATGGATTCACTCATTGAAGCTAACCCGGGAATGATTGCGATTTTTTCGAAAAAATATCTTGATAAAAATCACAAATCAAAAATCGCTTCAATAGATAATATTTCACCAAAATCTTTTTTATTAGGAAAGGAATGGTTTCCAACTGCAAGTCCTGCCGTGCAGTTAGGTGTATTGCCACTCATTTTAGGAACTCTTTATGTTTCGATTGTCGCAATATTAATAGCGCTCCCAATAGGCCTTGCAACTGCAATATATATTGCGGAAGTGGCGAACCCAAGAATACGGGCTATCTACAAACCTGTTATTGAACTTTTGGCAGGTATTCCTTCAGTAGTTTACGGATTTTTTGGATTAATTGTAATAGTACCCTTGATTCAAAAAATATTTGATTTGCCAGTAGGCGAAACTGGATTAGCCGGCGCAATTATACTTGCAATTATGGCGCTGCCAACAATAATTACAGTAACAGAAGACGCATTAAGAAACACTCCTAGATCAATGAAAGAGGCTAGCCTAGCGCTAGGAGCTACGCAATGGCAAACTATTTACAAAGTTGTAATCCCCTACTCTGCATCAGGAATATCAGCTGCAGCAATTTTAGGGATTGGAAGAGCAATCGGAGAAACAATGGCAGTACTAATGGTGACAGGAAACGCAGCTGTAATGCCTCATTCATTACTTGAACCATTGCGAACAATTCCTGCAACTATTGCAGCAGAATTAGGCGAAGCTCCTGCAAATGGAATTCATTATAAAGCATTATTCGGACTAGGATGCATTTTGTTTATTATAACAATGTTCATCAATATCTGGGTTGAAGCTATTTCGAAAAAAAGAATAAAGCATTAGTTTATGCAAACAGATTTCAAAAAAAGAATTAGTCAGTCAATTGCATTCTGGACATTCAGAATACTTTCATTAATTGTAATGGGTGTTTTATTTTCTATTCTAGGGTTTATTTTTGTAAAAGGGATCGGCGTTGTAAATTGGGACTTTATTACACAAATGCCAGAAGATGGAATGACAAAGGGTGGAATTTATCCTGCAATCATTGGAACCTTATGTTTAATTTCCGGATCAATGCTTTTTGCTTTTCCCATTGGAGTTATGTCGGGGATTTACATTTATGAATACACAAAAGATAGTTGGTATAGAAAATTCGTACAATTAATGACATCTAACTTGGCTGGAGTACCGTCAATTGTATTTGGACTTTTCGGTATGGCTTTATTTGTTAATAAACTTGGTTTTGGAGATTCTATTTTAGCAGGTTCGTTAACGTTAGGACTATTAGCACTCCCTGTTGTAATAAGAACCACTGAAGAAGCATTAAAAGCCATTGATAAATCTTATCGTGAAGCAAGTTATGCTTTGGGCGGAACTAAACTTCAAACAATTCGAAGAGTAACATTGCCGATGGCATTGCCCAATATTATTACTGGACTTATTCTTAGTATTGGTCGAGTATCTGGAGAGACTGCACCTATTTTATTTACAGTTGCAGCTTACTTCTTACCCAAATTACCAACTAGTATTTTTGATCAAGTAATGGCATTGCCCTATCATTTGTATGTTATCTCAACTAGCGGAACAAATATTAATGAATCAAGAGGGATGGCTTATGGTACAGCCGTTGTCTTAATTTTGATTGTTTTAATTCTGAATATTATTGCAAATCTTATCCGAAGATTTTTATCTAAAAAATACAAAACGAATTAACCCTATCATGTATAAAATAGAAAGTAAAAATGTAAATCTTCATTACGGTACCTTCCATGCATTGAAAGGCATCAATATGTCTATTGAAAAAAATACCGTTACTGCATTAATCGGTCCTTCAGGGTGTGGGAAGTCGACATTCCTTCGTCTTTTTAATAGGATGAATGATCTAATTGATGGAGTAAAAATAGAAGGAGAATGCCTAATCGACGGCAAAGACATTTATAGCAAGTCAATTAAAATTGATGAACTGCGTAAACGTGTAGGAATGGTTTTTCAAAAGCCAAACCCTTTTCCTAAAACCATTTTTGAAAATGTTGCCTATGGATTACGCGTTAATGGTATAACACACAAAAATTTTATTGAAGAACGTGTGGAAATTTGTTTGAAGCAAGCAGCCCTCTGGGATGAAGTAAAAGACAAGTTAAAAAAATCAGCAATGGCATTATCGGGTGGTCAACAGCAACGACTTTGCATTGCAAGAGCTCTTGCAATTGAACCATCTGTTTTACTGATGGATGAGCCAGCTTCAGCATTAGACCCAATTTCTACTGCTAAAATTGAAGAATTGATTTATCAATTAAAAGAACTTTATACAATTATTATTGTAACTCATAATATGCAACAGGCAGGAAGAGTCAGCGATAGCACTGCGTTCTTTTACCTTGGGGAATTAGTAGAGTTTGATTCAACAAAAAAAATATTTACCAATCCTTCAGAAGTAAGAACTCAAAACTACATCACTGGAAGATTTGGTTGATAATTAAAACACAACATTATGTCACATTTAAATATTGAACTACAGGACTTACGCTCGAACATTTTAGAAATGTTTGAACTTGTACAATCACAATTAATAAAGTCAAAAGAATCATTTATTCAACTTGACAAAGACTTAGCACGCGAAGTAGTGATAAATGAAAAACGTGTTAATGGATTTGAATTAAAAATAGATAGAGACTGCGAGAATATTATTGCGCTATTTAATCCAGTTGCAATTGATTTACGATTTGTACTTGCTTGCATGAAAATCAATTCTAATTTAGAAAGAATTGGAGACATCGCAGAAAGCGTTGCGAAATTCGTACTTAATTTCAAATTAGAGCCTGAAAAAGAATTATTGGAAACATCAAGGGTAATTGAAATGTTCGACATCTGCATTGAAATAATGACTGCTACCGCAAAATCTTTTGCTGACGAAGACACTAAACTTGCAAGAAGCATTTTCAAACTCGACGAAACTGTTGATGAAATCAACATTGAAGCAAACGACAAAATCGCAGCATTTATCCGAACACATTCCGATCGTATCAACCAGAGCTTATACACTATTTCTATGATTAGAAAATTAGAGCGCGTAGGAGATCAATGCAAGAACATAGCGGAAGAAACAATATTCTATATTGAAGCGAAAGTTTTAAAACATAAATCACAAAAGTAATCTAGGATCTTAAATAGCACTTAAAAAGTGCTCTGATAAAATTTATCAGAGCTTTTTTTAATGATTAAATGCATTAGAAATTACTGCTAAAAATGGAGCGTGTGTATGTTTATTGCTAGCAATTATTTCCTTACCGAATAAAAAATCATCGCCTCCAGAAAAGTCAGTTACCTCCCCTCCTGCTTCTTTTACAATTATACATCCTGCAGCAATATCCCAAGCATTTAATCCATATTCATAAAAAGAATCCATTCTTCCTGCAGCAACATAAACTAAATCTATCGCTGCTGAGCCAAGCCTTCTTAATCCATGTGTATTGCGCATACAATAATCAAAAACGCGCATATAAGCTTCCATGCGCGAATAATTTGTATAAGGAAATCCTGTTGCAATCAATGATTGATTAAGGCTATCGACTATAGAAACTTTGATCTCATTACCATTACAGTATGCACCTCCATTTTTCCAAGCATAAAAGCATTCATCTGTGTTTATTTCATGTACCACACCGAGAACCAGTTCGTTTTGAAACATCAAGGCAACACTTACACAATATAAATTTAAACCATGAATAAAATTTGTTGTGCCATCCAACGGATCAATTATCCAACAATAATCCTTATTAGAAATGCTAGCAGTATTTTCTTCAGTAATAAATCCAGAATCAGCAATCAAGGTTGAAAGCTTTTCAACTAAAATTTTTTCTGCCGTTTTATCTACATAAGAAACTAAATCATTTGCGCCTTTATATTCTACTGCAGCCTGATTAAAGTTTAGCCGTTCATTGCGAATAAACTTAACAGCTTCATTCACTATCGACTTTACCTCTTCACAAAAAGCACTATTGATTAACTCCATTTCGCTTCTTGCTAAAAATTATCAACCCAAATGTACCCAACATTATTAGGCATGATGCTATAATCTCTGCCTGCGTAACATTCATTCCTAAAAACATGAATTTATTATTGATACGGATTTGTTCTATAATAAATCTTTCTGCTCCATTTAATAATAGGTAAAGAGAAAATACTAAACCTGGCTTATTAATTTTTTTCCTGAGTGCCCATAAAAGAAAAAACAATGCAACACACATTATAGATTCATACAATGGTGTTGGAAAAACTGGCTGAGGAAGTATCATACAATGACGGCCATAACAACCATCCATTGGAACTCCGCTACTGATAACATTATGAGGATAATTATAAGACCAGAACCAATCAGGTAAAAAACTCATCCAATCAGGCTTAGGAGCAAGATTTGCAATTCCCCAATCTCCATCACCAGACAATTGACAACCTAATCTTCCAGTACCATATGCCAACATAATACCAGGCGCAGCGGCATCAGCAATATGTAGCGGTGCGATACCTTGTTTCTTTGTCATATAAATAACTGCAAAAGTTCCGAAAATCAAACCTCCATACATTGTCAATCCACTAAACGATAATAGCGATTCAATTGGGTTAGCCACCAACTCATCCCAGTTCTCTAAGTTGTGAAATATTTTAGCTCCAATTATTCCAGCAATCGCCGCAGTAAATGTAATATTCATTACAATCTGATGCGGCCATACTTTTTCTTGAACGATTTTAATTTCAGTTAATTTATTTTTTTGTCCCTCACGGTATCGAATATACCCCATGATTGAACCAAGTATCAAGCCGCCAAATAAATTTCCTTTTGAAGACAACAGTACACCTTGTGTGTCATTGACAAAATCACCATAATGAAATAAAATAAAAACTAATTTATATCCAATTACGAAACCACTTATCGATGAACTGAACAACTCAGATATAGATGTAGGTTTTCCAGTCACTACATCAACTATGTTATAATTCAGCAATCCGGCGTTTTCTTTTCTAATCAATTCAAGTTTTAAAGTATACGCTGCTAAAAAAAAAGAAATAGCCAGCATAAAACCGAATGTTTGAATTGGAAGTGGCAAATTAATTCCAAAAAAATCAAGCAAGAAATCTGATATAGTAGGATACATTTTTTAATTTATTTGCAATTCAACTTCACCAATACATTCAGGAGTTAAATTTTCGATTTTGCATTCAACAATTTTATTCACTAGTGATTCGCTATAATTCGATTTTACTCTAACATAATTATCAGTGTAACCATAAATAAAGTCATTTTGAATTTCTGCTTCAAATAAAACAGGACGTATTTCACCAATATTTTTTTCGTAAAAAGCGCGTTGCTTTTTAATTGATAAATTCCGAAGTGTCTTATTTCTAAGCTTTCTTATTTCCATTGGTACCTTACCTGGATAATCTTTCGCAGGAGTATTTTCTCTCTCTGAATAAGTAAAAACATGCAAATAAGAAATATCCAAATCTTTAAGAAAATTGAGTGTTTCATTAAAGATTTCATCGGATTCTCCAGGAAAACCAACAATCACATCTACACCAATTGAACAATGTGGCATCAAGGATTTAATCTTCTCGACTTTCTCTGAATATAAATTAGACAAATAACGGCGACGCATTAACTTCAGCATTTCATCAGACCCACTTTGTAAAGGAATATGGAAATGAGGGACAAACTTTTTCGACTTACTTATTATCTCAATAATTTCATGGGAGAGCAAATTGGGTTCAATGGAAGAAATACGAATTCGCTCTAGCCCTTCTAATTTATCTAATGCGATTACCAAATCAACGAACTTCTCTGCCCTATCTCCATTAACATCCAACCCAAAATCACCTAAATTGATTCCCGTTAAAACAATTTCTTTTGCTCCCGACTTTACAATTTCTGCTGCTTGATGTATTACATTTTTAACAGTATCGCTCCTAGATTTACCACGAGCCAACGGAATAGTACAAAAGGTACAGCTGTAATCACATCCGTCCTGCACTTTTAAGAAAACACGCGTTCTATCATCTGATGAATAGGAACTAATAAACGAATCTATTTGATCAATTTCACAAGAAATATACGAGCCTTTATCATTTTTATTAATTGAGGACAAATATTCTAAAACATTGAATTTCTCCTGCGCACCTAGTACCAAATCAACCCCATTTATTTCTGAAATCTCCTGAGGCTTTAATTGTGCATAGCAACCAATAATTATCACCTTGCCATCCGAATTAGCTGTCATTGCTTTGTTAACAATTGACTTACATTCTTTATCAGCATTTTCAGTAACAGAACAAGTATTTATTACATAAACATCTGCTGGTCCAGGGAAAGCAACCTTTTGCCAACCAGCATCTTTAAATTGCCGGGCAATTGTTGAAGTTTCTGAAAAATTCAATTTACAACCTAATGTATGGAATGCTACCTTGTTCATTACACCGCAAAAATATAAAATTGAAGAATGTCATAGTATATGAATAGCATTTAGTTTGAAGGAGTCAATTTGAAAACTAATGGGAATTATTAGCTTTGTAACATGCGGTTGATTTATCTTGTAATCACATTTTCTTTAGTAATCTCTTGTAAAAAGTCTGGCTTTAATACAAAAGGAAAGACTGTTTTTAGGTACAATGAATCTTCGGGAATCACCTCATTAGATCCTGCGTTTGCTAGTAATCAAGCTAATATATGGGCTTGCAATCAAATCTTTAATGGACTCGTTAGCTTAAACGA
Organism: Bacteroidota bacterium; assembly: GCA_947447155.1. Classification (GTDB taxonomy): domain Bacteria; phylum Bacteroidota; class Bacteroidia; order AKYH767-A; family OLB10; genus CAINEC01. The sequence goes on from CANFIN010000016.1 coordinate 10,037, forward strand.
CTCTTTAATTCCTGAGCCATGCATTGCAAAATCTTGGACAATAAGTGACGACGGTAAACTTTATACATTCAATTTAAAAAACGATGTTCACTTCCATCCAGATAAATCTCTTAAGGCAAATAGAAAAGTCGTTGCAGAAGACTTTGTGTTTTCATTTAACAGACTAATTGACCCCAAAATAGCGTCACCTGGAAGTTGGATTTTTAATTTTATTGAAAAGGACACTATCAAAAACATACTCAATGTCAAAGCTGAAAACGACTCTACATTAACAATACGACTTAAAGAATCTTTCCCTCCTTTTTTAGGCTTATTATCATCAGTTTATTGCTCTGTAGTTCCCCACGAAGCAATTGAAAAATATGGTAAGGATTTCAGAAAAAAACCAATTGGCACTGGCCCATTCTTATTCTTTAATTGGTACGAAAGATCTGCTTTAATTTTTCACAAAAACGATAATTACTTCGAAAGAGACTCTAAGGGATTAAGATTGCCATATTTGGACGCTATTATGGTTTCCTTTATTCCCGATAAGCAAAGTGCCTTTTTAGAATTCTTAAAAGGCAAACTTGATTTGATAAGTGGATTAGATGCGTCTTATAAAGATGACTTATTGAATAAAAATGGAAGTGTAAAAACAAAATACAAAGATAAATTTAAGGTTCTAACATCATCTTATTTAAATACTGAATATTTGGGTTTTGCTTTAGACTTAAACAATGAAACCAAAAACAATCCATTATCGAATCTTAAAATAAGGCAAGCTATAAACTACGCTTTTGATAGAAAAAAAATGATTCGTTATTTAAGAAACAATATGGCCACACCAGGAACATCGGGATTTGTACCTATTGGCTCTCCTGGATTCAGCCAATCTTCCACAACTTATGGCTATAATTACAATCCTGAAAAAGCAAAACAACTTTTGAAAGAGGCGGGATTTCCTAACGGTGAAGGATTACCTACAATTACAATGAGTACAACAAACTCCTATCAAGATTTATGTGAGTATATTCAAGGGCAGCTTGGTGAGGCAGGCATAAAGGTAAAAGTAGAAGTAAATCAAGCAGCACAACATCGTCAGATGGTAAGCAAACATCAATTATCATGGTTTAGGGGATCGTGGATTGCGGATTATGCAGACCCTGAAAATTATTTATCGTTGTTTTACAGCAAGAACAAATCACCTAATGGCCCTAATTACACACATTTTGAAAGCACTTTATTCGACTCAGAATATGAAGCCGCAATGAGAATACAAAATGATAGTCTTCGATCAATAAAATACCACCAATTAGATTCTATTGTTATGTCGGATGCTCCTATTGTTGTGCTATACTACGACAAAGTGTTACGACTTCATCAGAACAATGTCAATGGACTTGGCATAAATGGAATGAATCTATTGACGCTTAAAAGAGTAAAAAAAGACAACTAATTTTTCCAATCAGCAATAAATAAATTTGTATCATGCGTTCCATTATTATTTCTATTAGATGAAAAAATAATTTTCTTACCATCAGGAGAAAACATTGGAAATGCATCAAACATCGTATCAAATGTAATTTGCTCTAAATTGCTTCCATCTAAGTCAACCATCATCAGATTAAATGGCAAGCCCCTAGTTGCTTTATAATTACTCGCAAAAATCACTTTCTTGCCCGATGGATGAAAAAACGGTGCCCAGCTTGCATTAGGCAAATCTGTAATTCGTTTTAAATTTGATCCATCAATATCGCATGTATACAATGACATCTTTGTTGGCATCACTAAACCATCTTTTAGCAATTCATTGTACTCTTTGATTTCTTCTTCTGTTTTTGGACGTGATGCTCTAAATATTAAGTGCTTGCTATCCGGAGAAAAGAAAGCGCCTCCATCATATCCCAATTGATTAGTGACTTGTTTAACATTTAACCCATCAACACCCATTGTATATAATTCCAAATCACCAGAACGCATACTCGTAAAAACAATCATTTTTCCATCAGGAGAAACCGTTGCTTCTGCATCATATCCAGGAGTATTCGTCAATTGCGTCTTAATTGACCCATTTAAATCACTAACGAAAATATCGAAATCAGGATAGATGGCCCATACATATTTTCCATCAGCTCTTCTTTCCGGATCTTTTGGGCATTCATTATTTCCTAAAAAGGTCGATGCATATAAAATAAGTGAATCTCCTGGTAAAAAATAAGAACAAGTTGTGCGACCGGTTCCGGTACTAATTAATTTAGACGAAGATTCAACATTGGTTTTAGAGTACAGATCAAAATAATAAATCTGGTCACAATCCATACCTTTAGACTTATTTCTCATTTGATAAGTCAGCTTTTTATTATCAAAACTAAAATATGCTTCAGCATTATCGCCACCAAAAGTAAGTTGTTGGACATTAGACAAATGCCTCTCCTCGCCTTCATAGAGTAAAGTCTCCTTGTTGAAACGTGTTTTATCTTGACTGATGCTTAATAGAGGAGCTAATAATAATATGCTTGCGATATACTTTTTCATAATGAATTTTAATTGGCGACTAAATTAGCATATGTACTAAATAAACATTGAATGTACATTGTTTAATTTAAGAAAATTCAGGCACGATAGTTGACTATTCAAAAACAAACAATGTTTTTCTCTTGCTTCTTGATAAAATATTTTTTAAATTGCGGTAACACAATAATAAAAAAAAATTATCGTTCGTTAAAAGAGTTAATCTAACATAATTAAAAACTGAGACGCTTATAAGTTAAAATTTACACATAGAAAAATTTAATCTTCTTATTCAAACCTACTTAAAAGGAGGAACTATGTGTAAACAACAAATCTCAGACAACGAGCTTGTAGCTCTGTTTATCAAGGGCGATGAAAATGCTCTTCAAAAATTAATCATTCGTCACGAAAAGAAAGTTTACACCAGTATTTATTTACTGGTTAAAGACAGTGACTTAGCAAATGACATTTTTCAGGATACCTTTATTAAAGTGATTAACACACTTCGGAATGGAAACTACAACGAAGAAGGAAAGTTTCTAAGCTGGGTATTAAGAATTGCTCACAATCTTACAATCGACTATTTCAGAGGGCAAAAAAGAATGCCAATGGCTTACGACACTGAGGAGTATAGCATTTTTGACACTTTACCATTAATGGATTCTAATATTGAAGACCGAATCATTAATAAGCAAATTCAATCTCAGGTTAGGCAGCTTATAGAAGAACTTCCATTCGATCAAAAAGAGGTGGTAATTATGAGACATTATGGGAACATGAGTTTTAAAGAAATCGCGGAGGCTACTAATGTAAGCATCAATACTTCTTTAGGCCGTATGAGATATGCAATTATTAATCTTAGAAAGATAATTCAAGACAATAGACTTCAATTAAGTGCAGATTAAGCAATAATCCATCTAACATAGCGTTATTAATGAAAAATAACGCCTATGAACACTATTTGTACTTTAAATGATTTGATTGCTTATTTGTATAATGACACTCAGCTATTAAAGACAGTTGAGATTCAAAAAACAATAGACAATAACGAAGAAGTTGCTGAGTTATATCAAGACATGATTGCAATTTCGAAAGTATTAGACCAATCACTAATAACCCCATCGAGATGCATCAGCGAAAGCATCATGCATTACGCAAGATTAACTGCTCCATTTTAAATAGTTAATATTATGAAGGCCGGAAACTGAAAAGTCCGGCTTTCAATTTTTATACATTTTTCATAGTATTGCAGATGACAAAAAAGGAACGGTATGAATTTGTTTTGGAGTATTTCAAAAAGAATGTACCCAATGCAGAAACAGAGCTTACTTACTCTAGCCCTTATGAATTAATTGTTGCTGTTGTTCTTTCGGCCCAATGCACTGATAAAAGAGTAAATATGGTTACTCCACGTTTATTTAATAAATATCCAGATCCAATATCATTATCAAAATCAAACATAGATGATGTTTTTAATATTATAAGATCGATTAGCTATCCCAATAATAAAGCTAAACATTTAGTTGGGCTGGGCCATATGCTAATTGAGAAGTTCAATGGTGTAGTTCCTTCAAATGTTGATGATTTGGTATTGCTGCCCGGAGTAGGTAGAAAAACAGCCAATGTAGTTGCTTCAGTAGTTTTTAACCAACCAAAAATGGCCGTAGATACTCATGTTTTCAGAGTTTCATCGCGAATTGGATTAACAACAAATTCAAAAACACCATTAGATACTGAAAAACAATTAGTGAAATTTATTCCGGAAGAATTGATTCATATAGCGCACCATTGGCTAATTCTTCATGGTCGATATGTTTGCACAGCCAAAAAACCTAAATGCGAAAGTTGTCCATTAATGGTTGCCTGCAAAAGCTTTAAAAAATTATCAAAAACGAGTAGCCATCAATAAATTCAAATCACGGTAAGGCAGGCGCGTGATTTCAGAAACATATTTATTGGTTACCATACCTCGGTACAAATAAGCTGATTCTCGAACATGCCTATCTTTTTCAAGTAACGCTTCAACTCCTCCACTCTCTCCCATACTTAAAATAATCGGAGTAAAAATATTGCTTAATGCAAAAGAGGCTGTCCTAGCTACGCGACTCGCAATATTGGGAACACAATAATGAATTACACCAAACCTTTTATAAGTTGGATTCGAATGATTGGTTACTTCAGAAGTTTCAAAACATCCACCTTGATCAATACTTACATCGATAATTACTGAGCCATTTCTCATTTGAGCAACCATTTCTTCTGTTACAATGACTGGCGACCTACCCTCCTTACTTAAAATTGCACCTATAGCTACATCACAATTTTTCAAAGCACTTAGCAAAGCTGTTGGCGACAAAGTTGAAGTTGCAACAGGAAACCCTAAGTTTCTTTGCAATCGACGAAGCTTATAACTAGAGCTATCGAAAACTTTAACACTTGCACCTAATCCTACTGCAACACGGGCTGCATTTTCGCCTACTGTTCCAGCCCCTAAAATAACGACCTCTGTAGGAGAAACACCCGGGATACCTCCAAGAATTTCGCCTTTACCGCCAGTGGTATTACTCATTAATTCAGATGCAATAAGAATTGAAGTACTTCCAACAATTTCACTCATTGCTTGAATAACGGAATATACATTAGTCTCGTCTTTTAAATATTCATAAGCCAAAGCAATCATTTTCTTAGAAGACATTTTCTGAATATATCCAGCGGATTGCATTCCTATTTGCAGAATAGATAATAAAGTCTGTTTATCCTTAATTAAATCTAATTCTTCAACAGTTGGTGGAGCTACTTTTAAAACAATATCTGCTTGGTAGATTTCATTTGTAGAATAAACTATTCGCGCACCGCACTCACTAAAATCCTTGTCTTCAAAATTTGCATTTTTTCCTGCATTAGTTTCTATTATTATTTCATGTCCATTACTAACTAAAACAGACACTGAATCTGGAACTAAAGGAATTCGATTTTCCTGAAATGAAATTTCTCGAGGAATACCGATAGTTAAACTTTTTCCAAACTTTCCTATTTCAAAGGGGCTTTCCTTTGGCATTACCAAACCCTGACTAGTCAAATTGCTTAATCCATGAATATTACTCATACGCTTAATATTAGATTTCGGGAACTGCCTTCACCGTTTATAAAGATAATTGCTTTTGGCAAATTTAACAAACCCTCAATCATTTCGGGCCATTCAACTACACAAAGATTTCCGGAATAAAAGTAATCTTCATAACCAATATCATATACTTGCTCGATTTTGTCAACGCGATAAAAATCAAAATGATAAAAAACAGCTCCATCGGAATTATAATACTCGTTAACAATAGAAAATGTAGGACTTTGAACTTCATCGATAACATCCAAAGCCGCAAACAACGACTTACTAAATGTAGTTTTTCCAGCACCTAAATCTCCTTTTAGACACAAAATACTTATACCTTCATTATTCAGAATAGAAATAATTTCTAAAGCAACATTTGAATATTCTTCTAACCCGATGTTCAACCAACTTCTCTCCATTACTTACTTTTCAAGGTAATTACAGGTATGATCATTTCTTCTGGAGAAATTCCTCCATGCTGAAATGTATCTCTATAAAAATTCACGTAATAATTATAGTTGTTAGGATAAGCAAAAAACTTATCTCCCTTAATAAAAACATAAGAAGTACTGATATTCATTTTTGGAAGCATTGCATCAGCAGGATTTTTCACTTCCATCACATCGCGCTTTTCATAGTTAAGCGATTTGCCAACCTTATATCGCAAATTTGTATTGGTGTTTTTATCGCCAACAATTTTTGATGGCTCATTTACTTTGATGGTACCATGATCAGTTGCGATTATAACTTTACATGGTTTTTCACTAATCCTTTTTAATGCTTCCAGAAGTGGGGAATGCGTAAACCACGATTTTGTAATTGAACGATATGCCTTTTCATCTTCGGCCAACTCCCTTATAACTTGCATATCCGTTCTAGCATGTGAAAGCATATCTACGAAATTATAAACTATCACATTGAGCTTGTTTTGATGAAGGTTGGGAATATGATCTACAAGCTGCTTCCCAGCATCAATATTTGTAACTTTTGTGTATGAGAATTTATAGTTTTTCTGAAGTCTCTTTAAGTGATCCGCAAGAAAATCTTCTTCGTGATTATTTTTTCCTCCATCTTCGTCATCGTTTACCCACATATTTGGAAATCTTTTTTGAATATCCGAAGGCATCATGCCTGCAAAAATTGCGTTACGAGCGTACTGTGTAGCAGTCGGTAATATGCTACAAAAAGTTTCATCTTCTGTTACGGTAAAAAAGTCTGATAACAAAGGTTGTATTATTTTCCATTGATCATATCTCAAATTATCTATCAATACAAAAAAGACAGGTACATCAGAATTATCTACAACAGGCAAAACTTTTTTACGAAGTAAATGATGAGATAATAGCGGCGCAGTATCTGGGTTTTTGAGCCAATCGATATAATTGTTTTCAATAAATTTTCCAAATTGAGAGTTAGCCTCTGCCTTCTGCATTTTTAAAATATCATACATTCCTTTATCAGAAGAATTCTCTAATTCAAGTTCCCAGAATACAATTTTTTTATAAATCTCTGTCCACTCCTGCCAATTCAATCTATCTGATAATCGCATCCCAATCTGACGAAATTCTTGCTGATAATTTTGATTTGTTTTCTCACTAATCAATCGCCGATGTTCTAGGTTCTTTTTAACTGAAAGCAATATCTGATTAGGGTTAACGGGCTTAATTAAGTAATCAGCTATTTTACTTCCAATCGCCTCCTCCATGATCTCCTCTGCTTCATTTTTAGTAATCATTACAACAGGTAAATCAGACTTAATATTTTTTATTTTTAGCAATGTTTCAATGCCTGACAATCCAGGCATGTTTTCATCAAGAAATACGATATCATAATAATTTTGACAAATTAAATCTAATGCATCATTACCATTATTTGCAGTTTCAACTTGATATCCCTTTTCGTTTAAGAAAATAATATGCGGCCTTAATAAATCGATTTCATCGTCAGCCCAAAGAATTTTTATTTTATCCATAGATTCTAATAACGCAAAAATACAATCTTTAATATGCCAAACATTACGATATTTGCTACTTCTTACAAAACTTGTTAAGTTGCCTTGCATGATTATAAATAAAAATAAAATTTTTAATGATCCAGTATATGGATTTATCACACTTCCGAGCGATTTAATTTTTGATATTATTGAGCACCCTTGGTTTCAACGCCTTCGAAGAATTCGTCAGCTAGGCCTTACCCATATGGTTTATCCTGGAGCCTTACATACTCGGTTTCATCATGCATTAGGGGCTTTACATTTAATGACGGAGGCGATTAAAACTATAAAATCCAAAGGGCACGAAATAACAAAGGAAGAAGAAGTTGGAGCTTACATTGCAATTCTTCTTCATGATATCGGACATGGGCCATTTTCGCATGCACTCGAAAACTCCATTGTAACCGGAATAAGTCACGAAACCCTCTCTATTCTAATGATAGAAGAGTTGAACAAACAGTTTGATGGCAAACTATCTGTTGGCATTGAGATTTTGAAGAACAACTACAAGAAGAAGTTCTTACATCAATTAGTATCGAGCCAACTTGATATGGACCGTCTGGATTATTTGAACAGAGACAGTTTTTATACAGGAGTTATGGAAGGAACTATCGGATCTCAAAGAATTATTAAAATGCTTAATGTGTTCAATGATGAATTGGTGGTTGATGAAAAAGGCCTTTATTCTATAGAGAAATTTATCATTTCGCGACGATTAATGTACTGGCAGGTATACTTGCACAAAACAGTTTTATCAGCTGAAAACATGCTGGTAAATATCTTAAAAAGAGCAAAGGAGCTTTTTCAAAATGGTGTGGAACTATTTACAACTCCTGCATTAAAATATTTTTTGGAAAACAACATTTCACCTGAAAATCTAAAATCGAAAGAAGAGTTTTTAAATGTATTTTCTCAACTTGACGACTATGATATTTACGGCGCAATTAAAGTCTGGTGCAATCATTCAGATGTTGTTTTATCAAGATTATCTAAGGGAATGATTAACCGCAAACTTTATAAGATCAGTTTACAGCTTGACAATTTTGACAATTCAAGTTTAGATTTGTATAACCGTCGAATTGAAAATCAATGGAGCATAAATAAAGAGGATTATCACTATTTTGCTTTTGCCGGAAAAATATCAAACAGGGATTACAATCCGCAGGGCGAGCCCATAAAAATTCTTATGAGAAACCAGGATAAAATAACCCTACTTGGTGATGACGAAAAAATGGATGTTGCGATACTCTCTACACCTGTAAACAAATACTTTCTATGTTATTTGCCTGAATTGGCTACTGATTAGGCAAAATGGCAATTATTCTTTCCCTACTTGATGTTCATTTTGCTAACTTTGTGACCCATCATGGAATTCACAGCCAAACAAATCGCTGAATTGCTTAACGGAACCATTGAAGGTGATTCGGAAGCAAGAGTATCACGCCTATCAAAAATTGAAGAAGGGACAACAGGTTCATTAACTTTTTTGGCCAATCCTGCTTACACTTCATTTGCGTATACAACCAAAGCTACTGTTCTTATTACTGGAGTAGATTTCATCCCTGAAGGACCAATTACACCTACAATAATTCGAGTTGAAAATGCTTATGCTGGATTTGCTAAGCTACTTGAAGTTTACAATACTATCCAGCGGAACAAGTCAGGTATTGAGCCCAATTCATTCATTGACGATACGGCAACTATAGGCGCTAATATTTATGTTGGAGCCTTTGCTTATATAGGAAAAAATGTGCGCCTTGGCGAAAACACAAAGATTTATCCTCATTGCTATATTGGCGATAATTGCGTAATTGGAAACAACACAACCTTATTCCCAGGAGTAAAATTATATTCTGATTGTGTAATAGGCAATGATGTTACTATCCATTCGGGAGTAGTTATCGGTGCTGATGGATTTGGATTCGCACCCAACGAGAATAATAATTATCAAAAAGTAGCTCAAATTGGCAATGTAATTATTGAAGATCAAGTTGAAATTGGCGCAAATTCAACGATTGATCGTGCAACCCTTGGATCAACAATTATTAGAAGAGGTGTTAAATTAGATAATCTGATTCAAATAGCACACAATGTAGAAATTGGAGAAAACACTGTTATAGCCGCCCAAACTGGTGTTGCAGGTTCTACCAAAATTGGAAAAAACTGCATGATTGGTGGCCAGGTTGGTATTGGTGGTCATATTGTTATTGCAGATGGAACTAAACTGGCTGGTCAATCTGGCGCATCTGCCTCAACAAAAGAAAATGAAACTCTGCAAGGTACGCCAGCAATAAATATTGGAAATTATAAACGATCATATATTCTCTTCAAGAAACTTCCTGAGTTGGAGAAAAAAATAATCGCTATCGAAAAACAAATTACTTCACAAGGAAATAATTCATGAGAACCCATCAATCAACTATAAAAAAGTCGGTTACAGTATCGGGAGTTGGACTTCATACAGGAGTACCCGTGACGTTAACTTTTCACCCAGCACCTGAAAACCATTGGTACGTATTTAAGCGCATTGATCTAGAAGAACAACCTTGTATAAAAGTAGATGCTGATAATGTTTCAGATACTTCAAGAGGAACTACTTTGCAAAAGAATGGAGCTAAAATAAGCACGACTGAACATGTTTTAGCTGCACTTATCGGACTTCAAATTGATAATGTTTTAATTGAAGTCAATGGACCTGAGGCACCGATTATGGATGGCAGCTCAAAGCCATTTGTAGATGCATTGCTTGAGGCAGGTATTGAGGAACAAGATGCTCCAAGAGATATATTCGTACTAGAAGATATAATCACTTATGAAGAGCCAAGCAGAAATGTAGAAATGCTTGCAGTCCCTAGTCCTGATTATAGAATTACCGTGATGGTTGACTACAACAGCCCAGTTCTAGGAACTCAACATGCGCAGCTTCATCATATTGACGAGTTTAAAGATAATATTTCTCCTTGCAGAACTTTTGTTTTTGTTCACGAATTAGAAATGTTAGTGAAGCATAACTTAATAAAAGGTGGCGACTTAAACAACGCAATTGTGGTTGTTGACAGAGAAATATCTCAAGAAAAACTAGACGACTTAGCGAAGCTATTGAACAAACCTAATGTTCAAATTAAAGAAAAAGGGTTTTTAAATAACACTTCGCTTCATTTTCAAAATGAACCAGCAAGACATAAACTGTTAGATATAATAGGTGACTTAGCTTTAATCGGGCAGCCTATACAAGGACATGTTTTAGCTGCAAGGCCAGGACATGCAGCCAATGTTGAGCTTGCTAAAAAGATTAAGGCCCTTATCAAATCTAAAAAAGGTTCTGTAAAAAAGTATGATTTAAATGCACCTTCGATATACGATGTAAATCAAGTGGCATCAATGCTACCTCATCGCTACCCATTTTTATTAGTTGACAAAATAATTGAACTAGGCGAATCACATGTTGTAGGAGTTAAAAATGTGACAATGAATGAATGGTTTTTTCAAGGACATTTCCCGAATAATCCTGTGATGCCAGGTGTATTGATGATTGAAGCGATGGCTCAAACAGGGGGCATTTTAGTGCTTAGCACTGTTCCTGATCCAGAAAACTATTGGACGTATTTCATGAAAATAACTGAAGCCCGATTCAAGCAAAAAGTAATGCCTGGTGACACCTTAGTGTTTCACTTAAGTTTAATAACACCAATTCGCCGTGGAATTTGCCATATGAAAGGCGAAGCTATTGTTGGAGACAAAATCGTAATGGAAGCAGAAATGATGGCTCAAATTGTAAAGAAAAGTTAACTATGAACTTTCCAATGACCAACATTCATCCCGATGCTCGTATAGGCGCTAACGTTACAGTGAGTCCGTTTACAACTATTGAAGCTGATGTAGAGATTGGCGACAATACTTGGATAGGCCCCAATGTTACAATTTTTGACGGAGCTAGAATAGGAAGTGATTGCAAAATTTTTCCAGGTGCCGTTATATCTGCTATTCCGCAAGATTTAAAATACAGAGGCGAAAAAACTTATACAACTATTGGCAATAACACAACTATAAGAGAGTGTGTAACAATAAACCGAGGAACAGAGGCACTAGGAAAAACGGTTGTTGGAGCAAACTGTTTATTGATGGCATATGTGCATGTTGCACATGATTGCATTGTTGGGAATAATGTAATATTGGCCAACTCTGTTAATTTAGCAGGCCATGTAATAATTGATGATTGGGCTATTCTTGAAGGATATGTAGGCGTCTCTCAGTTTATTAGAATTGGGGAGCATAGCTTTATTGCGGGACAGACAGGAGTTCGAAAAAATGTACCGCCTTTTGTAAAGGCTGCTAGAGAGCCATTATCATATGCAGGAATTAATAGCGTAGGATTGAAGCGTAGAGGATATAGTGACAAAGACATTAATGATATACAAGAATTTTACAGGGTACTCTTTTTAAGAGGACATTCCGTATCGAATGCGATTAACATTATTGAAGAAAATAACAACTCAGAGATCATTAAAGAGATCATTGAATTCATAAAGCAAAGTGATAAAGGAATCATCAAAGGACTATCAAACAGCAACGAATAATTGAATGAAAATCACCTGTACAGATATCAGTAAGAAATATCAAGGCCAGTGGATATTTTCAAACATCACTTTTGATTTCGTTGAAAAAAGCAAAACTGCAATCGTAGGATTTAATGGTTCGGGTAAATCAACATTACTAAGTATTCTTTCAGGCTATACCACGCCAACAAAGGGCGAAATAAAACATGTTATAAATAACAGCGAGATTTCGAAAGATGAATTATTCAATCACCTTTCCATCGGATCTCCCTATGTCGAAGTTCCTGAAGAATTAAGTACCGCAGAATTAATTAAAACTTTTAGTCCATTTAAACCATTTATTAAAGGCTTGAATGAAGTTGAAATATTAGAATACTTGCGTTTAACTAAAGAATCTGAAAAACCTATCAAGTATTTTTCATCTGGCATGAAGCAACGCCTAAAAATCGGATTAGCCATTTTAGCAGATACTCCTCTACTATTACTTGACGAACCAATTTCTAATTTAGACAAAGAAGGAGTACAATGGTTTGACCATATTATGCAGGAATTTATTGGCAGCAAGACTGTTATTATTGCCTCTAACAATATTAATGACGAAATAAAATTCTGTAGTTCGATTATCGACATAAGCAATTATAAAAGAATTTAGCGACGATAAAAAACTGGACAATTTTCAATCAGCTGATTCACTATTAAAATTAGATAGTCATGAAGAAATCAAATTACGAATTTTACTAGCTGGCCATATTTGCAATATGCTTTATTTCATATCAACAAATTTCTGACAATATCAGACCAGAATACGTTGGAGATAATTACATTATTAAATATTTATTAGGAGTTGCGCCTAATTTTTTCCTGCTATCGGCATTCCTTCATTATTTGTTGTTTTAATTCCACAATTGAAAAATACTTATAAATGGATTAATGATAAAAACACTTAATTGCGAATCTAATTTCAATAACCGGACTTATCACCTGGGAATTTATTCAGGCTTACTCGGCAAATTTACATTTTGACTGGAACGATATTCTTTGGACATTAATAGGTGCTTTTGTTTTTCAATTATTATGGAAGATAACACATAAAACAATACAGCATCGTGATGATGAATAACTAACAAAACAGTCGGCATGATATGAATGAAATTTATCTCGTTACAATATCGAAATTTAAAATCTATTGAGCGCTTTTTTTAAACAGCAGCTCGCTTTTATCATTTAACGCATCAAAATAAAAATCCGAAAAATCGTTACAACAACTTGCACTTAATACTGACTTATCTAAATAAAAAAACCGATTTGAAGAGTTATAAATTTCAAATCCCCTTGCAGGTCGATTATAATAAAAAATCAAGTTTGTCAAGTTTGCTTTTTTGTAATTATCCAATTTTATTTGTTTGAAAGAAGTAATTATTTGTACTGATTTATCATTTTTCAAAACAAAAACATCCACACCTACATAACCACTATCTAGCAAGATGACATGAAGTAACCTTTGACTTTTTATTTTACTTACAGACAAGTCCTCCACTAACCAATAGTTACTACTATCAATGTTTGATAAATTTACAATGTGGGCTTCGCCAATACAAGAGCTAATGCCATTGACTTTTTTATTAATTGAAAAGTCACCGCAAAGCCAATTCGAAAACTGACGGTGATTTTGACCTTTACTTGTGGAGCAAAAAAGTAATAAAATAATCGAAATGGAAATAGTTCTCAAACTAGTCATATTGGAGCAAATAAAAGTACCACAAAAGAGTCGGTTTTTAATAAAATGTTTGACTTTTCAATAGCTTCTTACATTGACTCAGCTTGGATTAAATTTATTTTCAATCTAATAATTAGGCCTATTAGAGGGGGAAACATTAAATCATCCTATTTTGAATTGCCATAAAACATACTTTTTCTTACAAAAGAAATGAAAACTGAATAATTGAAAATAGCTGCTTCAAATGCGATGTAGTTTGCATACATCAAAAACAAACAGCTATGAATACGATTACAAAAACATTTTTACTGAGTATCACACTTTGCTTTATCGCATTAAGCTCGATGGCCCAAATGCAAAACAGCAGAAAGTACAGGGTAATTGCTTATAAAAATGGTGAGCCGCAAACATTCAGTGTTTCTAATGAGGTAGAAATTATCCCTCCAATGACCCTTTATGTTCCTAACACCTTTACTCCAAATGGTGATGGACTCAACGACACATTTGGAATTGCTGGCGAAGCGGTAAAAGATTTTAAAATGGAAGTGTTTAATCGTTGGGGCCAATTAATATTTCAATCCTCAAATCCTAATTTGAGATGGGATGGAACATTCCAGGGTTCACAGGTTCCAGAAGGAGTTTATGTTTATAAGGTAACGGCTCAGGGCAATAAAGGCAAAAGAGAAACAAAAGAAGGAAATGTAAATGTTGTAATGTAATATGACAATAATAGCACTTACTTTCCTACTTAAAAAACTTAAAGTTTATTTGACGATGAAAGGACTCTCTTTAGTAATAAAGATCCCTCTATCGAGCCTTAAGTTCAGAGTTTTTTAGCTTGTGAACTTGTATTTTTAGTTGGCTAAATTACAATACTTCGTGGCTAAAAATCGTATTGAAAGCTATTTTTCTAATTTATATAGTTGATTATCATACAATTGATTGTTTTGCGATTGTTTTTCTTGCATAATAATAAATCTCGAGGTAAATTTGAGCTCCACGCTTTGAAAAGCCTTGTTTAAAACCAACCTAAACAATGCTTATTCAAAATCTAAAATCAAAATTCACAAACAGTAAATTGTTTGTGTTTTCTTTTTTACTGACTCAATTTATCACTTCATTAAATGTCGTTAAGGCCCAAAGTTGGACACCTTATAATTATTGGACATTTGATGGAACGACTCCTTTAAAAGATTCGATGAATCAATCGAACCTTGATGCAGCTTATTTCCAGTCACCTTATTTAATTCAAAATAGCACTACAAATGTGGGTGTGGGTAAATATTTGCAACTTGATGCTTCATCAAAACAAATAGTGGCTTCCACTCAATTTGTTCCAGATACTGCTTATACAATAGAATTTTTATTTAAAACAGCAGCAGACATAAACCAAACAATTCAATGGTTTAGCAGAAGAGATGCTGCAATAAATTTAAGATTGTATTTTCCATATATTCGATTTACAACTAAGTCAATTCCTACGGGATCAACAGCAACAGCAACTGATAATTTTGATATTAGTTTGGAAGCAATTGGAAAGGGCACCTATAATTATTATGTAGATCAGAATTGGCATCATATCGTTTTTAAATACGATGCTAAGAACGGAGTTAAAGAAGTTTGGATTGATGGCCAGCTTCCATCTGGATTTAGCAAAACACTTGCTGGAGGGTTAATTCCAACAAACCCAGGCGTGAGCAACAACAATGTTTGCGATGTAAACACAAGCACCACTTACTATAAATTTTATGGTGGCATGGATGAAATTGCTGTATATAAAACAGCATTACCCGCAAATATGATTTACAAGCATTATTTAGATTTCACACAAAACAAACATTATACATTTGCGAACACCGTTATTACTGTACCTTCTGCAACTTCCATTACCGGTTCATTAAACATGAATGAATTTGCTCCAGGCCATCCCAATGCTAACATTGATGCATTAACGCAATTAAAATCTTTTCCTGCAGCAAGAGCATTAACAAATTCAACATTATTTCCGAATACAATAATTTTTAATCCCGCGCATTTAGCGGGTGAAGGCACGAGCACATATAGCATGAGCACACTGGTTAGCAGAAGTAAAGAAATTCAAAAAGAATTGGTTACTAATTTTCAGTACGCGCTTCTTGTTACAAGCAATACACATGAAGTATCAACATTTAGCGATACGAATACATATGGTGGTGCATGGATTAAAATGGCCAACTTAAATCCAACTTGGAAAACTTCTGCAAATTCATATTGGGGACAACTCAGCCCTAGTGATATTAATAAGACCTCCAATAAGGCTTATGTAGGATGCGGATGCTTGCCAAGTACATCCTATTTAAAAAATGCTTCGGGACAGTTTATTGATAAAAGTGGAAATGTATCTACGACGACAAAAACATTAAGTCCAGAATCAGCACTAGATTCTTTTAAATTAGACGGACAAACGATGCGTTATTATTTAGATCAGCTAACAAAGAAAATGACGCGACCTCTAAATCATTTATTTGAGAACGGAGAAACGATGCCTGCTTGGTCAAGTACAGGCTTAAAGCTCGATCCAACGGTTAACACCGCTTTTACAAATAGCGGTCTCACTGATTGGAGTAGATACATTGGAAGAGGAATGAAAAAAATAACTGCATCATACACAACTGAATTTTTATCATTACCTGCTTTAAGCGCGACACGATTTAGCCATTTCTTTTTAAATGGGCATCCTTTATATAGCTGGAACTGGCAAGAAACCAGGGAGCTAAATTCACTCACAAACGGACAACGTTATTCATCAGGCGACATCTATATGCAACGTCCTAATGTTTGGAGGTTCTGGCAAGGAGCTGCTCATGGATGGCAATTTGTTACTGAATCCAGATTTACCGAAATCACATTAGGAGATAAATTATATTCACCATTCGTGTCTGCTGGCTGGGTTAATGAAGAATTAATTCCACGACCAGCTCAATGGCTTGGCTTCCTAAAAGTAATTTCAATGTCGGGTGCAGAGTATTTTCAGACAGGTTATTTTGTAACAACACAGCCTTACCAAAATCCTAATAATTATGTTTGGCAAATGGCAATCCCTGGATATGCTGAAGCCATAGCAACACGATACCAGGACTTTTTGTTTAATGGTACTCTTATGAATGGAGATGTACCTGCGAATGCAACTAATAATACAACACAACCTGGTTATTCATTTAATGCAGGCGACATTACAAAATTAGTAGTTGCAAGGAAGCATAACACAATAAGCAAATATGCAATTACCGGTACCATTCAACCCAACTCGAATTATGTTGGAAATGCGCCATTAACTGGAGTAGCGTCTATTAATCTAGATGGACAAAATATAAAATTCAATGTTCGCAGACAAGGTAGCACCTATATCTATGACAAAAGCAATGTAAGCACGCCTGTTTTTTATCAGTTAGATGGATGGCATGAAAACACACATCCATATTACTGGTCGAAGGATTTTGTTTTTGAAGGTGAACTTTATGACAACACATCTTCAACAACTAATTATATAAAAACATATGTCCCTGCAGGAACTATCGTTGGCGACTATACGAACTTTACTTCATGCATTGGTTTCAAATCTGTTGGTGCGGCTGAATACAACTTTGTTACTAGAGGCACCGGTAATACTTCTTATTACTTTTGGATTAAAGCAAGAAGTAAAAATGGAAGCAATACTGGCTTTTCTGTATCAATGGATGGAATTACTAAAGGAAATATCAATTGCATTAGCGATACTAACTGGACATGGTATCGCTATGATGGAACCACAAGCAACATCATTAATTTTGCTAATCTAGCTGTTGGAAATCATTTATTGTCGATTTCGCCAAGCAATATTAATCTTGAAATCGATATTATTACTGTTACATCGAATAGCGGACTAACATTATCTCCGGCTGCTGCTCCTTGTGTATCTAGTATATTCCCACCTACTATAACCCCATCTGGCCCAACGACATTTTGCCAGGGAGGAAGTGTAACACTAACTGCAACAGCTAGCACTTCCTATTTATGGTCAACAGGATCAACAACACAATCTATTACAGTTACAAGTACGGGCAACTATGCAGTTACGATTAATAACAATGGTCAATTAAGCACAACTAACACAGTGAATGTGACGGTCAATCCTGTACCTGGAAATACAATTACCGCAACAGGATCAACTTCAATTTGTCAAGGCAGCTCCGTTACATTAACCTCTTCCGCAGGTACGAGTTATTTATGGTCGACTGGAGCAACCACACAAACTATTAATGCAACCACAGCAGGCAATTACTCTGCAACAGTAACTAACGTTTATGGATGTACTTCATTAGCAAATTCATTAGCTGTATCAATTGCAAATCCAACAGCAACAATTACAGCTAACGGGCCAACAAGCATTTGCTCAAATCAATCAGTGACATTAAGTGCAAATGCAGGAACAAATTATTTATGGTCAAATGGAGCAACAACGCAAACCATTAATGTGAATACAGCAGGAACTTATACCGTTACCGTTACGCAAAATGGAGGTTGTTCAATAGCCTCAAGTGGGACAATAATAACCGTAAATACATCTCCAAATAGTATAGTTAGTGCATCTGGTCCTACAACTTTTTGCAATGGAAGCGTAACACTAACATCGGGAGCGGCCAATAGTACTTACTTATGGAGCAATGGATCAACTACACCTTCGATTATAGTGGCTACTACTGGAACTTACTCATGTACAGCCACAGCTAATAATGGATGTACGAGCTTAAGCAGCCCAATTATTGTTACAGCCCAAACGGGAACGATTACTACTCCAACAATATCTGCAAGTGGGACAACAACCTTTTGTTCTGGGAGCTCAGTAAATTTAACTTCATCCGCTGGAGCATCTTATTTATGGTCAACGGGTGCAACAACACAATCAATTAATGTTACAGCGGCAGGAACATATTATGTTACCGTATCACAAGTTGGAGGTTGTTCAGCAACGTCTGCAGGAAACACTATTACGATTAATCCTGTTGCAACTTTCACTACAAGCGTGAATGGGCCTTTGACTTTTTGCCAAGGAGGCAATGTCATAATAAGCGCTTCAAGTACTAACGCTCAGGCCTATGTGTGGTACAAAAACAATATTATTATTAGCAATGCTACCTCTTCAAGTTACAAAGCAACTACAGCGGGTACTTACTTAGTAAGGGTTCAATTAGGAAGTTGCGGAGTGTTCTCATCGCCTTATGTTGTTTCTGTACCATGCAGAGAAGGCGAATTAACTGAAACCACCGTTACTTGCTACCCAAATCCGTTTAGTAGTACACTTAATTTCAACCTAGGGCTCCCAGAACAATCAGTGGCAACATTAAAAATATTTAATACAGCTGGACAGTTAGTAGATGTAATATTTGATAATGAAAAACTACTTAAAGGTGAATCAATATTCGAGTATAACAGCTCGCATCTGAGAAACGGGGTATATATTGCAGAAATAAAAACTAAAACAGATAACAAACGAATAAAAATCTGCAAGCAAGATTAAAAATCTTGATAGAGTAAATATTTTTTTCTTACAGCTTTATACTTTTCAATTTCTTCGCCCCAAGAATTCCGGATTTGCTCTTCGGAGTAACCTTCTTGAATTTGATTTCGGAGCTTATCTGTTCCAGCAAGTTTGTCGAAAAATGAATTAAAAAAATCATTCTTGTTATTTGCTTCTGTATATAACTGTATCAACCAACTTAAATTCAGTTGGCCTGCAGTGGAGGCAAATTTATCACCGTACTCTTTAACATTAAAGCCTCTACAAACAATATTTTCGTAGGGTGGATTTTTAGATTTACCTGGAATACTAATCGGTTTAAAAGTAAACTCTCCGCTCTTGCTATCGGGATATCCAAAAATTTGAAATGGATATTCGGTTCCTCTACCAACACTTATTTTAGTTCCTTCAAAAAAACACAATGAAGGATACAAGTAAATAGATGCCATGTTAGGCAGATTTGGTGATGGAGGAATTGATAAGTTAACATGAGATTTGTGGTCCCAATTCGAAACAGGAATCACTTTCAATTCGCATTTATTTTTTTTCGCACTGAAGTATTCTCCGTTTAAGTATCGAGCATATTCACCCATTGTCATTCCATGAACAACTGGAATTGGCTGCATACCCACAAACGATTTAAAAGCTGTATCTAATACAGGACCATCAATATAAAAACCATTAGGATTAGGCCTATCAAGTACAATTAGAGGGATGCTATTTGACGCACACGCTTCCATTACATATTGTAATGTGCTTATATAGGTATAAAACCTAACGCCTACATCTTGAATATCAAAAATGACAACATCAACTCCGTTCAAATCTTCTTTAGTTGGCTTATAGTGTTTTCCATAAAGAGAAATTACTTTTATGCCAGTCTTTGCATCTAATCCATTATCGATATGTTCACCAGCTTCTGCATTGCCTCTAAATCCATGTTCAGGCGCGAATACACATTTGATCTTAACTTTTAATTTCAAAAGTGAGTCTACTAAATGCGAACTACCAATCACCGAAGTTGGGTTGGCAATTATGGCTATTTTTTTATGCTTCAGACCAGCAATATATAGATCAGTTCGTTCTGCGCCAGAAATATAATTGAGCACTTGAGAATTAGCGCCCAAAGAATTTATAACAAAAAGAAATAACAGCGTATATTTAGAGAGAGTCACGATTAAATAATAATTAGGTAAATTTAGACCAAAATTAAGTAATTCGGCTTTGAACCTAAGTAAACTTTTATCGGAAAGAATCTTTCAATCGAATAACGATTCGAAAAAAACAGCAAAACCTGTTACCTATATTGCAATTGCAGGAATATCACTTGGGGTTGTTGCAATGCTATTATCAGTGATGATTGTAACTGGCTTTAAGAAAGAGATTTCAAATAAAGTTACCGGCTTCATGTCTTCAATTCGAATTCATCAATTTGAAAACAATAATTCATTTGAAGAAACACCAATGCCGAATAATCAAAAATATCTGCAAGAAATAAAAAAAATAAAAGGCGTAAAAACAATACAAAATTACGCTCACAAGGCAGGTATATTAAAAACTAACGACGAAATACAGGGTGTGGTATTAAAGGGTGTTGACAAGACATTTGATTGGACTTTTTTCGAGAGCAAAATAACAGATGGAACCAAGATAAACATAAACAACAAAGAAGAAAACGAGGCGCTAATCTCTAAAAATCTATCAGCAAAATTAAACTTAAAAACAGGCGACCATTTTTTGATTTTCTTTATTCAAGAAGATAGAAAAGTAAGGAAGTTTTTAGTCAAAGGGATTTACAATACAGGACTAAGCGAGGACTTTGACAACTTATACATTTTTTGCCCGATGGCATTAATTCAAAAAGTCAATAATTGGGACAGTACACAAGTTGCAGGTTATGAATTAAAAATTGATGACTTAAACAACTTAGAAAATATTAGCAAAGAGGTATATGAAAAAGTAGATTACCATACCAATGTTCAAACGATAAAAGACCTCTATCCACAAATTTTCAATTGGCTTGAATTACAAAATCTAAATGTGATTGTAATAATTTTTCTGATTTGCATGATTGCAGGAACAACAATGATCAGCACTTTACTGATTTTAATTTTAGAAAACACACGCCCTATTGGATTGTTAAAAGCACTTGGAGCTAACGACAATATGTTGACATCAACATTTTTAAAACTTTCCAGCAAATTACTTTTTAGAGGATTATTATTAGGGAATATTATTGGATTAGGCTTGGCTTATCTACAGATAAAAACAGGCTTTATTAAGCTTGATGAAGAATCATATTACATTAATAGCGTACCAATAAATTTTACGTTAATAGGTATTCTCTCTATCAATGTTGGGACATACCTCGCATGCATGCTAATGCTTTTAATTCCAGGCAAAATCATTTCTAAAATTAGCCCGATTGAGTCATTGAGATTTGATTAATCGTTCCAATTAAAATTAACAGTTTGTATGAGATCAGGATGCAAACTAAAAGTAATAGGACAAGTGGCAGCCGCTTTCTCGATTAACAACTTTTCTTTTTCGTTGTAGCTATTTAATGGGAACGTGAAATTAATCACAATTTCACCAATCCTTCTAGGGTTGGCCACCATAATTTTATTGATGCTTATTTTAGTGCCATCGATTGAGAACCCATGTGTATTAGCAGCAATACCCATTATAGTTAACATACAAGACCCCAATGATGCGGCCAATAAGTCTGTTGGTGAGAAAGCTTCCCCTTTCCCGTTGTTATCCACTGGCGCATCTGTGATAATAGTGTTTTGGGAAGCAAGATGTGTTGCTTGAGTTCTTAACTCGCCCGTATAGATTGTTTCAATTGTCATAGGTTCAAATTTAAGAATTGATAGTAAAATAGCCCTACAATAATGACGTTAATTGTATATTTGTAGATATGAATTTGATTAGGCGAATAACACTTCTTGCTTTTTTGCTATTAGCAAGCATTTTTGCTTATTCGCAGAATTCAAATCCTAATGAATTTGTAGAAGAAAAGCCACCTCTAATGAAAGGGGAAATTGCTTTCGGACTTAATGTTCACACTAGTGGCACGCTAGGATTGCAATTCAGAAAAGCAAAGAATTTAACTGGATATAAAAAAATTTATTGGGAGTTAGATTTAGTAGGAATGAAACATCCAAAAGAGATCAAATCTGTTAATAGATATTTTACCGATGCAAAAGCCTTTGTCTTTGGCAAACAAAACAATTTAACCATTCTTCGTGGAGGTGCGGGTTTTGAAAAAACAATTTACAGCAAAGCAGAAAAAAATGGAATAGAAATTCGCTTTGTTTATGGCGGTGGATTATCACTAGGAATTACCAAGCCAGTTTATTTAAACATTCTTGAGCCGACCGGGAAGTTTGGAGAATTTGAAACTGTTGTAGAAAAATACGACCCGAATAAACACTTTCTGGATGATATTTATGGCAGAGCGCCTTTTACTTATGGTTTGAACCAAATCAATTTACATCCTGGCGCCTACGGTCGAATTGCTTTTAATTTTGAATACTCTCCTATTTATTATGACGTTAAGGCATTAGAGTTAGGAGCTATTATTGATGCATACCCAAAAGAAATTCCGATAATGGCATTAATTGAAAACAAGAAATTTTATTTCACATTTTACATGACCTTTATTTACGGAAGAAAAAAATAATATGATGGATTCTGGAAAATCGTTATCTGAAAAAAATAAAAAACCGAGTTGGTTAAAAGTAAAGTTGCCTATTGGTGAAGAGTATAGGAAAGTGCGTGAGCTTGTAAGTGAAAACAAATTACATACTATTTGCGAAAGTGGAAACTGCCCTAACATGGGAGAGTGTTGGGGTGCTGGTACAGCTACCTTTATGATTTTAGGTAATGTTTGCACAAGGTCATGTGGATTTTGTGCCGTTGCTACGGGGCGGCCATCCGCAGTGGACTATAACGAACCAATGCGAGTTGCAAATTCCGTTAAGATAATGGGTGTAAAACACTGCGTTGTAACTTCAGTAGACAGAGACGACTTAAAGGATGGCGGTGCGAACATTTGGGTTGAAACGATTAAAACAATCAGAGAAGTTAGTCCTGGAACAACATTAGAAACATTGATTCCAGACTTTCAAGGCAAATGGGACAACTTGCAATTAGTAATAGACATAGCACCAGAGATTATATCTCATAATTTAGAAACTGTTCGACGATTAACCAAGCAAGTAAGAATACAAGCAAAATATGATCGCTCATTAGAAGTATTGAAAAGAGTGAGTGATGCAGGAGTAAGAGCTAAGTCGGGCGTTATGCTAGGACTTGGAGAAACTGAGGAAGAAGTTTTTGAAACAATGGATGATTTAGTAAATGCAGGAGTAAGTATAATGACCTTAGGTCAATATCTACAACCCACTAAAAAGCACCTTGAAGTTGTAGAGTTTATTACTCCTGAAAAATTTAATTTTTACAAAGAAGTTGGCTTAAAGAAAGGATTACTATATGTAGAGAGTGGCCCTTTAGTTAGATCATCTTATCACGCTGAAAAACATTTGATCAAATGAAAAAAACAAATGTTGCTATTAATGGATTTGGAAGAATCGGCAGAACTTTTTTAAGAAAAGTATTTCAAGATAAAAAAATAGAGATTGTTATAATTAACGATTTAACTGCCCCATCAACTTTAGCGCATCTATTAAAATATGATTCTATACATGGAAAATTCCCAGGAGAAATTGCATGTGGAGAAAATTTTATTTCTATTGATGGAAAAATAATTGAGATCACGGCTGAAAAAGATCCGGCCCAATTACCCTGGAAGAAATATAATATTGATATAGTAATTGAATCAACGGGGAGATTTACTAATGAAGAAGATGCGTTAAAACATATAACTGCTGGAGCAAGGAAAGTTATTATAAGCGCACCTGCAACAGGCAATATCAAATCGATTGTTATGGGTGTAAACGAGAACATTCTAGATGGAACAGAGTTAATCATTTCGAATGCTTCTTGTACAACCAACAATGCTGCACCAATGATAGCATTATTGGATAAACACTTTTCAATCGAAGATGCTTATGTGACAACTGTTCATGCGTACACGGGCGATCAAAACATACACGATGCTCCGCATAAAGATTTAAGAAGATCAAGAGCTGCTGCACATTCAATTATTCCCACAACAACTGGTGCGGCAAAAGCAATCGCTGATGTGTTTCCACATTTAAAAGGATTAATTGGTGGTGCAGGTATACGAGTACCTGTTATAGACGGATCTCTAACTGACATTACCTGTGTAGTAAAAAGAGAAGCAACTGTTGAAGAGATTAATTCTATATTCAAATCTGCTTCCGAACACGAACTCAAGGGAGTATTAGAATACACTGATGAGCCAATAGTTTCTGTAGATATAATTGGAAACAATCATAGTTGTATTTTTGATTCACAACTTACAAGTGTATTGGGCCGTATGGTAAAAGTTGTTGGATGGTATGATAATGAAAGTGGTTATAGTAGCCGATTAGTCGACTTAATCCATCACCTATCGAAATAATGCTAAGTAAACTAATTTACTAAAGGCCAATTAAATCCAAATCGAATAGTGCGTGGAGGAATAACATATCCGTTTCGCAAGAAGCTGTCTTCATTCAACCATCCGATATTAACCCTTTCTATTTTCAGGAATAAAGTTGCTGCTTTAATTTTAAAATCAGCAAATAAATTTAAAATGGCAATTCCATTATATTTTCTTTGTGACTGGATATAAAAATCATCTAATGCTGGTGAATAATTTGGTGCAAACCAAGAATCATTGTAAACACAAGAAAAACCCGCCTCCACCTTTAAGTTGTTTTTAAACAAATCAAACAAATATCCAACCCGAGCAAAAGACTGTAGAGGAATAACTGGATAATAATCACTATTCGATTTATTATAGTTTGTACTTTCAACGATATGGAATCTATTTATCGTATCATTATAACACAAGCCAAGACTAATTAAACTCTCATTTTTATTTGAGACTGTTGGAACCACTTTTTCATTTAGAAAAACTCTATCTCTAAAACTAAGCATAGACGCACTTATTAAAATGTTATTACTGAACAAAACCGATAACTTTCCATTCTTGCTTTTCACATTAGAGAAATTGTCTTTATTCCATACATGATGATTAGAAAAAAGTTTTTGATAAGTAAATGGAACATTATTGTTTTCAGCTGAATAACTTAAAATCAACTTATTAAGAAAAGAACTGTTTATATCCATGTCATATGTACCACAAATGCTAGAATTGTTTTTTCTAAAATTATTTCCAAGATTCTTATAATAACGAACCGACAACTTGACTTTTTTTATTTTGTAAGCCAAATGAGACTTTAAAGCAATATCATCAAAGTGATATATCGAATCAAGGATGTTTAAGTTATAATCACTCCTTTCAATAGATGTAGCCAAAGTAATATTCTCTATTTTGAAACAAACTCCTAAATAATTTTCAAACCAATTATATCCCAGAGAATCATTAGTTGCTGTAGAGTCGTAATACGTAGCTGGGTAAAACTGACTAATTCCTTCACCCTTATAATTATAACCAAATTTAGAAAAACTATTACCCAAAATCAATGAAGTATTTCTTTTCTTGTTTTGAGATTCATCTAATTTAATCGTATGATTTAAATCGATCTTAAAAAACTTCTTTTTAAGATAATCTGTATTTAAATTAACATCTAACTGTTGTAATTCGCGTTTAGAATAATTTACATTTAAGACTGAGTCAGAAACACCTCCAGAACACCCATCATTATTAGAGGCAATTATAAAATTAGCCTCCAAGCTATATGATTTATAATTATGATTTAATGCGAGATCAAAGCTTCTGTTTTTTGAATTATTGTTTTTCAAAAAACCCAAACTAGCGATTGAAGAGTAATTAAAATAAATCAGAGTAGAATGACCAATACGTTGAAGATTCTCTAATTGCAGACATTGGTTTTTCTGAGAACCTAAGACTAGGTAAACATTAGACTTAGCTTTTAAGGAATCAAGCAATAAAGAATCTGAAAAGCTTAATGACTTAAAAAAAGGGAGGCCTATTTTTTTTCCAAAATTTGGTTGTAAAATTGAGTGATTATCAATAAAACGATAAGAAAAGTCATCATAATAATATGTTGTAAAGAATATGGATTGATAATTTTCGACTTCAGACAAATTAAACCTCGAAGAAGATATTTGTGCTGAAGAGTAAGCAAAAAGAAAAAACAGCAAGGATGTTAGAGAAATAGATTTTGTCCTCAATTTTTAATTTATTTATTAGAGAGCAAAAGTATACAAAAAGAAAATGCCCCGACTAGCGAGGCATTTTCAATGATACGGCAACGACATACTCTCCCAGATGTTACTCTAGTACCATTTGCGCAGTTGGGCTTAACTTCTCTGTTCGAAATGGGAAGAGGTGGACACCAACGCTATAGTCACCATAAATATCTTACTTTGAATAAATTCAAAGATGACAGGGATTGAAAGAAAATACATTTGATAAAATAGATTGAAATAAAAGTTTACGGGCAATTAGTACTACTCGGCTATGACATTACTGCCTTTACACCTATAGCCTATCAACGTCGTAGTCTTCGACGACCCTTATAAAGAAGACTCATCTTGAGGCAAGTTTCGTGCTTAGATGCTTTCAGCGCTTATCTTAACCGAACATAGCTACCCTGCGCTGCAGCTGGCGCCACAACAGGTACACTAGAGGTTCGTCCGACTCGGTCCTCTCGTACTAGAGTCAGGCCCTCTCAATCTTCTAGCGCCCACAACAGATAGGGACCGAACTGTCTCACGACGTTCTGAACCCA
>CANFIN010000017.1 GCA_947447155.1 Bacteroidota bacterium
ACCGCGGACCTGATGCGCGTGGCGTGTGGTACCACGATGAATTAGCGCTCGGGCATAATCGTCTTTCTATTTTAGATTTATCCGAAGATGGAAAGCAACCCATGCATTTTAATGATTATTCTATCGTTTTCAATGGAGAGATTTATAATTATCTGGAAGTTCGGGAGGAGTTAAAGAAAAAAGGATACGCGTTTAAAACGGGTACCGATACTGAAGTAATTCTTGCAGCATATCAAGAATGGGGTGAAAGCTGTGTCGATTATTTTATAGGTATGTGGGCGTTTGCATTGTGGAATAATACCACCAAAAAATTATTTTGTTCTCGCGATCGATTTGGCATTAAGCCGTTTTATTATATCCACGTTGGAACTAAATTTTATTTCGCATCAGAAATAAAAGCTTTAAAGAAAACTAGTGTTTTTAAAAATGAATTGAATGAAGACCATGTTTCAATGGGACTTCAACTGGGATGGAATCATTTACCAGCATCTACATATTTTAATTCGATTGAATCGTTACCTGCAGGATGTAATTTGATCTATGATCGTGGAAAAATAAAGATTAATACATGGTGGGATATCAATACTGTACAAACAAATAATTTATCGTATGCTGATAATGTAAATCAGATGCGTGATTTATTGTTCAACAGTATCAAGTTGCATATGCGTAGCGATGTAGAAGTGGGATGTTGCTTAAGTGGTGGCTTAGATAGTTCAACCATCGCTTCGGTTGTCGGGACTCTTTATCCGGATAAAAAACTTAAGGCATTCAACGTGTTTTATGAGGGCGAAGGAGCAGTAGATGAGCGCAAGTGGGTAAAAGAGGTAGTTGATAAGTATCCTTCTATCGAGCCTTATTATTTTTCTCCATCTGATGATGATATTGCAATTGCTTTCGATAAAGCAATCTATTATGCTGACGTTCCATTAGCCGGTTCTTCTCCAATCTCACAATACTTTGTGATGCAATTAGCGCATCAGCATGGAGTGAAGGTGTTGCTAGACGGACAAGGTTCTGATGAGAGCTTAGGTGGCTATATGCATAGTTATTACCGATTGCTTGCCGACATAATGAGTAAGCAACATTGGGCTAGTATTTGGAAAGAAATTAATGCACATGCAAGCACGCAACATTTTAGTTTTTCCAAGAAAGTAGATTTGTTTCTTAAGAGTGCGTTATCGCTTATATCTGATGAACAAAAATTATACGCGCTCGAATACAAACGTTATTATCCATTTTTATCATTAGAACCACGCATTCCTTTTCGGTTGTTAAATAAGAAAGGTTCGCGATTGAATAATTTTTTATATCATTTAAATAAGACAACGTTACTTCCTACATTGCTTCAATTTGAAGATCGTAATTCGATGGCTTTTTCAATCGAGTCACGTGTGCCATTTTTAGATCATCGTATTGTTGAGTTTGCGTTTACATTGCCGGATGATGCAAAAATTTATCAAGGCAGAACAAAACGAATTTTACGAGATAGTATGAATGGAATTTTGCCAGATGCGATTACCAATCGTACCGATAAAAAAGGATTTGTAACGCCAGGGGAAATAAAATGGTTGAGAGGTCCACTGAAGTTTTTATTAGACCAGCGCTTCAATGACATTCCGTTTTTAAGTGCTGAGAAAAGCAAGTTATTGATTGATGAATTCAAAGCAGGCAATAACCAGAATGCGAACCTTGTTTGGCGCTTAGTCACGTTGAAGTATTGGATGGAGAGAATTTAAATTAATCCTTTTACTAAGGAGATTAATTGCGATCTTCTATTTTCAAGATTATATTTCTTGCTAATAATTTCTCTTGCTAATTTGCCTTGAGATGATAATTGATCCTCATCAGTTGAAATAGCAGTTTTGATTAATTCTTCAAGTAATCCATCGTTTCTTTCTTTTAAAACAAATCCTGAGTTTTCAATTATTTCAGGCATTGAGAAAACATCTGAAACAATAGGAACACATTCACACAACATAGCTTCACAGAGCGCATTTGGAAACCCCTCTGCCATTGAAAGTTGTAAATAAAATTGATGCTCACTATATAACTTCTGAAGCTCGTTGTTTTTAGTCGGTGGTATTGTTTTCACGTTAGGAGACGTGATAGGTAATTTAATAGTCGATGGTACGCCAATAATTGTGAATTCACAATCTGGAAATTTAGTAGCGACTTTTAAAATTAAATCAATCCCTTTTAATTGTTGCTGAAAGGAAAATTCTAATCCGCCAGTAACCGTGATAAATGAGTTTTTCTTTTTATCCGCAGAGCAAAAAAACAATTTTTCATCATATCCATTAGCTATTACAGTAGTAGGAGTTTTGTAATTATTTACAAAGGCCTTTATTCCTTGATGAGCAGGAATACTTTTATCATAGTGGTAATTGTATTCTACAAGGCTTTGGTGCTTCGGACTTACGTGTGTGGCTAAACGAAATGATAGTTTTGTGAAAAGACCTAATAGTGATTTGTTAAAATTTCCATAGCCAATAGCAGGAAAGGAAACACAGTCGGTGCCGCCTGCAACGACTAAAAAGTTTTTCCCTGTTAGGCGAGCAAATAATCCCGGCAGGTAACCATGATAACCTGCAAACTGCGCGACATATAATTTGGTTGAGAAAAGATGTCTTAAAATAAAAAGCTTTTGTTTAATCAGTAAAAAAGGAGTTTTCCATTTCTTGTCAATATGAAATGCAAATACTTTTACTTCGTCAATTTCAGAAAGTATAGCAATGTCTTTATTTACAAATGATGAATTACCCGTATGAAAATAGAGAATCGCCATTATGGTTTTTCATTAAGTGTTGCTACAGAAATAATTCCGGCAGTAAAAAAAGGAAGTATTGGAAGCTTCACGATGTTATCATCAATCCACCAGCATAATTTCGAAATAACCTGAAGCGATTTTAAAATCAACTTTTTAATTCCAAGAAATGAAATCGGTTTTTCTTCATGCTGTTCTAACGTAACGCCAAAGGATATGGGTAAATGGTATTCGCAGTAGTTTATGTGAAGTCCTGCTTGATTTAAAAAGTTGTTTACATCAGTCTTATTCATCAAGACATGAATATCATATACTGGCTTATTCATTATTTTCTGAAGGATACCAGTTGCGCCTTTTAAATAGGGAACTGTCGTGATTAATATTCCTCCTGGCTTAAGAAATTTTTTAAATGCATTGATAGTATTTACTGAATCTTCAAAATGTTCAAGCACACCAAAAGAGCAAACTACATCGAATGAGCCGAGTAATTCTGTTGGAGGATTAAAAATATCACCTTGAATAATTTCACCTTTGATGCCATCACGCTCTAAAATCTTTTCTGTTTGTTTACAACCTAACTCGCTATAATCTAATCCGTAAATTTCTAACCCAAACTGCTGATAAAAATAACTTAAGAAGACAGAATTGCCACAACCTAACTCTAATACTTTCGCTTGCTTACCTTTTAAGTGCGACAAATACTTAGCATATACAGTATCTATTTTACGAATACTATAATTTGAGAGACCTTTATTTGATAAATCAATAGGAGCAGGCAAGGGCAATTGATTCCAAAAGGACGTCCAATATTCTTTACTTGCTTTATCTACTTGTGACATTTGAATATTATTTAGTACATCTCGCTTCAACGCCGTTACCACCTCTGTTCATCCAGATATTCTTTCCGTTTAAACTTTCTAAAGTTTTACGAATATCATCTATGCTGCGTAAATGCTTATAGTAATCCGTTAGCTGATCGTAGGTGTCTAATTTACTCCACTCGTAATGAAACTGACGGTCTTGCTCAGGAAATTCGCGTATGTAAACAATCAATGGAGAAACACGATGAACTAACCAATTAATAATACCTCTATCTTTTAAATTCCAATGTATCGGGAAGAAAAAATCGACTAAGCTATTTACAATTCGCTGTGATTTTTCAGGCTTCATTTCTTTCAAGATAGCTCTGAAAATTGGAGTTAATGTAGAGTAGTAGCCAATGCGCCAGATATAATGATCGATTACTAACACACCACCTGGCTTCACTTTTTCAAATAAACATTTGATGGTCTTTTCTGGATCAGGCGTATGTTGAATCACGCCCAAGCAAACTACATAATCGAATAAGTTATCTGCATATGGAATATCATATACACTTGCCTGTGCAATTTGATAGTTAGGAGCATTACCAATATTCTCTTTATTCACATCAACAGCTACGCTTAAGTCGATAGAGTGAATTAATCCGCCACCTTTTACTAACAGTTCTGTAAAACGGCCTGCGCCAGCACCAACCTCTAAAACAGTTTTGTCTTTGAGTCCGCTAATAGGCATTCCAAGGCATCGCTCTAAGCGATCTTGCGTGATGCTCGTATTGCTAAAGCTATCTAATTGCGTCTTTGCATAGGTTTTCCATTGAAGACCAAAGGCCGATGCATAGTTCTCCTGAGGAACAAAACGAGGAATGCCATTTACAACGGGAAACGATTCTCCATCGGAATTAACGAGATGCTCGCCTGCAAGATTCAGTTCTTTATGGGTAACAGGAGAGGAATAAGGGAATAAAGTGCTCATATTTCAGTGCCCTAAAAATACCAAATAATAATTATCATCCTATTTATTAGATTTGTGAATCTTAAATTATGTGCGGCTTTACAGGATACATCGATAAAAAAGGCGTTTTCGGAGAGGATATTCTTCGGAATATGACGGATTCATTGGTGCATCGCGGACCAGATGATGCCGGCTATGAGCTTATGAAAGCTGATTTCGGAGTGGCGGCACTTGGTTTTCGCCGTCTTAGTATCCTTGATTTAAGTGAGGCTGGCCATCAGCCTATGTTCAATCATGATCGCTCAATTGCTATCATGTTGAATGGAGAGGTGTATAATTTTCAAGAGTTAAAAGCAGATTTCATTTCGAGTGGTATTTCTTTTAAATCTTCTTCGGATACGGAAGTTGTTTTGAAAGGCTACGAATTAAAAGGAATTGAATTTATTCATTCGTTAGTTGGGATGTTTGCTATTTCCATTTTAGATATTCCGAAGCAACAGTTGTATTTGATTCGTGATAGAGCAGGGGTGAAGCCTTTATTTTATGCAAGGTATGATGAAAATATTGTATGGGGTTCTGAACTGAAGGCATTACGTAATCATCCTGCATTTAAACATACCACCGACGTTAATGCGTTGGGGTTATATTTTCAAAATGGAAATATTCCAGCGCCATATACAATCTACCAAGATTGCTATAAGTTACAGCCCGGACATTATATTCAATTTGATTTATCTGATTTTTCGAGCAAGATTATCAAGTATTGGGATGTGAACGATTATTACAATCAGCCGAACAATACTGTTTCTTACGAGGAATCCAAACAGCATACAGAAGAATTGATGACTTCTGCTTTCAAGTATCGTATGATTGCAGATGTGCCGGTGGGTGTGTTTTTGAGTGGTGGATACGATAGCACAGCGGTGGCTGCTTTATTAGCTAAATCATACGGACAAATTAATACGTTTACTATTGGATTTGAGGAAGCCTCTTACAACGAAGCAAATTATGCAGAGGCTGTCGCGAAGGAAATAGGTACGAATCACTTTACAGAGATTTGTACGATTGACGAAGCAAAAAATATTATTCCGGAGTTGCCTCATATTTTTGATGAGCCTTTTGGAGATTCTTCTGCAATTCCAACAACATTGGTCAGTAGAATAGCAAAGAAGCATGTAACGGTGGCCCTATCCGCAGATGCAGGGGATGAATTGTTTGCTGGTTACCCTCGTCATTTGAAAGCGGAGTCTTATTTGAAAAAGTGGAATAGTAAACCAGGTATCGTAAAATTGTTAGTCCCTTTTCTGAATGCAGTTAATCTGAATAAGAATTTAACGAGTGCCAATCGCATAGAAAAGTTAATAGAATTTCTGAATGCTAAAACGAATGCAGAAGCATTTGATAGTATCAATAAAACATTTACGGCAGGTGAGGCTAGACTTTTATTGAATGCAAATTTCAGAGTGCTAAACACAGTATTTAATAGTGGTGATAAATTCTCTTCGAAGGTGTCGCCTTTAAATCAAGTTCTCGCAGTTGAATATCAAACGTATTTAGTAGATGATATTTTGCAGAAAGTCGATCGTGCTACGATGTCTGCATCACTCGAAGGTCGTGAGCCTTTTTTAGATCATCGATTAATTGAATATGTAGCAACATTACCTGCCGATTTCAAATTACATAATGGAATAGGGAAGCGAATCTTAAAAGATATCGTGCATGACTATGTTCCTAAATCGTTAATGGAGCGACCAAAAATGGGCTTTGGGGTTCCAGTTAAGAAGTGGATGAAAGATGATTTAAAACCTTTGTTGATGGAAGTGATGGGTGATGAGGCTTTGAAAGGAAATCATTTATTGAATACAAATGCTGTTCGCCTCTTGCGCGAAGATTATTTGAATAATAAGGTGCACGACTTCGAACGTTTATGGTTTGTGTTTACGTATTTGCAATGGTTTAAAAAGTGGGGGAATTAAAATGGGAGTAATCAAACGACAAGGAATAAAAAATACCATTGCAGTTTATATCGGACTAGCAATTGGATTTTTAAATCTGATTGTTATTCAACCATACTTTTTAACGAAGGAAGAATTAGGATTAACGCGATTACTATATTCATTTTCTTTAGTCGTTGCGATGTTTGTGCCATTAGGAATTGGAAATGCCACCACACGTTTCTTTCCGGTATTTAAAAATATCGATAAAAAACATCACGGGTATTTTGGATTTATGTTGTTGTTCCCGTTGATTGGTTTTGCATTAACATCATTAGCAATTTTATTATTAAAGGATTTTATTTTTAGTCAGTATATTCAAGAGTCGCCTTTATTCGTGACTTTTTTCCAGTATGTATTTCCTTTGATATTTTGTATTTCGTTTATCTCTGTTATTTCTATTTACTGCAATGCTAATTTCAAATCGACGATACCAACTTATTTAAATGATATTGGCGTACGCTTAATGACAATAGTTGTTGTTTCGATTTACTTTTTAAAATGGATTAATCTTCATGAGTTTATTTTAGCGTTTGTAGGAATTTATGCAGTTCAGCTTTTGGCTTTATTGGTATATGTTTTTGTGTTTGATAAGCCTGGGATTAAAATTGATTGGACCACTTTCAAAGAGAAGAAGTTTTTTCGTCTTATTTCCTACGGATTGCTTTTATGGTTTGCGTCTGTTGCTTCTATCGGATTAAAATATTTCGATTCGATTGTAATGGGGAAATACATGGCACTTAGCTTTGTTGGTATCTACACAGTAGTAGCCTTTGTTGCAACTATAATAGAAGCCCCATTAAATGCATTCGATAAAATTGCATCAGCAAAAATTGCATTTGCCTGGGAAGAAAAAAATCTGAAAGAGATCGATGATATTTATTACAAGAGTTCATTGTATATGTTTATTGTTGGCGGATTTTTATTTATTAATGTGAATTCAAACATCCGCGATTTACTTTCGTTTTTGCCCGAGGGTTATCAGAGTGCTTGGATGGTGGTAGTAATATTAAGCGCAGCAGCATTGTATAATATGGCAACGGGCTTAAATGCTGCAATTTTATTTACCTCCGAAAAATATAAGTGGGGCGCAGGTCTGTTAGTTTCATTAGCCGTATTAGCTATTTTTTTGCAAAATATTTTTATTCCATTATTCGGAATGAATGGCGCAGCAACAGCAACAGCATTATCGTCTTTCTTTTATAATACCATGTTGCTTTGGTATGTTCATAAGCATTTTAAATTGATGCCCTTTACCAATGAAAATTTAAAAGTATTATTTACTGTATTAGTGTTAGGTGTAATTGGGTTTCTTCTGCCAGGATTCGAGAATAAAGTAGTATCAATTATTGTAAAATCATCGGTGTTATCAGTAGCTTATTTGTTTGTTATCTACCGACTAAAAATTGCCATTGAATTGCAGGAAATGATAATTGGATTTTTTAAGAAGAAAGAACTATAATTTATTTTTTAGTTCTTTTATTTGAGCAACAACGCCTTTTTCTTCTTCGTTTTTAGGAACAGTATTTTCTATTCGCAAAATAATAGCTCTCGATTTTGCTTCATCTCCATCATCGTCGCGCAGATAATACGTATTCGCTAATTCATATTGGTAGAGCAAGGATGATTTATTGTAGGCTATAGCTTTATTTAGATTGTAAAGCGCTTCTTTATAAGATCCTTCAGGCATATTATTGTAAACAGCTTTTATCATTACCATTTCAAGAGCATTAAAGCCT
This sequence comes from Bacteroidota bacterium, assembly GCA_947447155.1. Taxonomy (GTDB): domain Bacteria; phylum Bacteroidota; class Bacteroidia; order AKYH767-A; family OLB10; genus CAINEC01. Next base: position 8,274 of record CANFIN010000017.1, read on the forward strand.
GCCATTACTTGGTGCCACTTTCCTAATATAAAATACGCTTCTGATAAAGTGGGTTTTATAGCAACAGCTTTTTCTGCTTCTGCTTTCATTTTGATGGACAGCTTCACTTTCTCATTTAATCCAACAAATTCGGCTAAACGCGCGCATGCAAATGAAATGGTAAAATGTGCTTCTGGTAATTTCGGATTTAATCGAGTGCCTTTTTCAGCAAGATATAACGATTGTCGATACCACTGTTCTTTGTTTTTAATGGACTTTAAAAAAGGACCTTCCTTCGCCATGATTGCAGAGGTTTTGCATAAGGCATATGCTTGCGATGAATCTGATTTGATAATCTCTTTGTAGATCGTTAAAGCTTCAATAGCTTTATTTTGATCTTCTAGTTTCTGTGCCTGATCTAATTTTGATTTGATATCTGTTTGTCCATGTCCGAAGAATGGAAAAATAAGAGAAGCTATAACTATAATTGCAAAGCGCTTTTTCATATATTGAAGAACAAATATATCCATCGATAGTTTTTCTAGCCTCTTGGATGAAATTGTAAAATGGCACTTCGTAGATAATCTCTATCAAGGTGCGTATAGATTTCCGTAGTGGTAATGCTGCTATGACCAAGCATCTCTTGAACCGCTCTTAAATCAGCGCCACCTTCAATCAAGTGTGTGGCAAATGAATGTCGGAAGGTATGTGGACTTATACTTGAACGAATACCTGCGATACGCGCAAGATCTTTTATGATGGTAAAAATCATCACACGCGTTAAGTGTTTCCCTCTGCGATTTAAAAAAACAAAATCTTCTTCGCCTGATTGAATGCCTAAATGATTTCTGTATGATTGAAAGTATCTTTCCAGTTGACTGATGGCGACATTCCCAATAGGAACAATTCGTTCTTTATTTCCTTTCCCCGTAATTTTTATAAATCCGACATCAAACGAACAACCGCTTAATTTCAAATTTACTAATTCAGATACACGCAAACCGCATGAGTAAAGTGTTTCAATGATTGCTTTATTTCGTTCGCCTTCTGGCTTACTTCTATCGATAGCCATAATCAACGCATTGATTTCTTCTACTGTCAAGAAGTCGGGTAGCTTTTGTCCAATTTTTGGTCCTTCTAATAACGTTGTAGGGTCATCGCTAACAATATTTTCGAGCAACAAATATTTATAAAAAGCTTTGATGCCTGATATCACGCGCGCCTGACTTCTCGCGGTCATGCCCAACTCATGAATCCAGTTTAGAAACTCCTGTAAAAATCGATAATCTATTTTTTCGGGTTGTATATTCGATTCAATATAATCAATGTACTGGACTAGCTTTTCAATATCATGCATATAGGCCTGAATTGTATTCGCAGATAAAGATTTTTCTAACTGCAAATACCCTTTAAATCCTTTGATGTAAGGTGTCCAGGCTTTCATATTACAAAGTTAGTTTAATCATAATTGCAAAACTCAATAAATGCTATAGGTTTGTTAACTTCGCATGGATGAAAAAGATACTTATTCTGAACGGGCCAAATTTAAATTTATTGGGCAAACGTGAACCAGAGGTGTATGGTAGCAGTACTTTCGAAGACTTTTATCAGGATTTAGTTTTCCGATATAAAAATGTGGTTTTATCGCATTATCAATCGAACGTAGAGGGAGAGTTAATTAATAAATTACATGAAGTGGGTTTCGAGTATGATGGAATTATTTTTAACGCTGGTGGATATACGCACACATCGGTAGCGATTGCAGATGCCGTTGCTGCTATTACTACTCCTGTTATTGAAGTTCATATTTCGAATGTGCATGCACGTGAAGAATATCGTCATCAAAGTCTGATGGCAAAAAATTGTGTTGGCATTATCGCGGGACTTGGAATTCAAGGATATGAATTAGCACTGGAATATTTTTTTAAGCATGCTTAATCAAAAAGATTTTTTCAAAGATTTAAAAGTTATTGAACTGGCATCGGTTTTAGCCGGACCTGCTGTCGGAATGTTCTTCGCGGAGCTGGGAGCTAACGTGATAAAAGTGGAGAATAAGAATGGCGGCGATGTTACACGTAGCTGGAAGAATCCGAATGAATCAATCGAAGATGATAAATCGGCGTATTATCATGCTGTGAATTGGAATAAGCAAGTATTGTATCTGGATTTTAAAAATGAGAATGATCATGCTGAATTATTTAATCAATTATCGGACGCAGATGTGCTGATTACCAATTTCAAAAGTGGAGATGATATAAAGTTTAATTTAAAGGCTACAGATTTAATTGCAAAATTTCCTTCGTTAATCATAGGAGAGATTGCTGGTTATTCTGATTCTGCAAAGGTGGCTTATGATGCGGTTTTGCAAGCCGAAACAGGATTCATGTCGTTAAATGGTACGCCTGCATCTGGACCTTTGAAAATGCCAATTGCGATGATTGATATTCTGGCAGCACATCAGTTAAAAGAAGGAATTTTATTGGGCTTGATTAACAGGGCAAAAACAAATTGTGGTAGTGTTATAAAAGTAAATTTATTCGATGCTGCTGTTGCCTCACTTGCTAACCAGGCTTCGAATTGGCTAAACAATGAGTATGAATCGCCACAGATGGGAAGCTTACATCCTAACATTGCTCCTTATGGTGAAACATTTCAAACCAAAGATGATAAACTGATTTTACTTGCAGTTGGTAGCGATAAACAGTTTCATGCATTATGTAAGATATTAGATTTACAAGGATTGAATATCGATGAGCGTTTTTCATCTAATGCAGCACGTGTAATGAATAGAAGTGTAATGAATAATTTAATTTCAGATAAGTTTAAATCTGAATTGTCTTCGTATTGGATGAACTTATTTAATCAACATAATATACCAGCAGGCTTAGTGAATTCTATTGCTGATGTTTTTAATTTAAATGCCGCAAAGAAAAAAATCATATATCAGTCTGAAAATAACGGGAGAGAGAGTGCTCGAGTAGAAACAATAGCATTTAAAATAAACGATGGAAATTAGAACTCCGGTGACATCCGAAGAATGGGATGCCTATTATCAATTACGATGGGAAGAATTACGCAAGCCTTGGAATCAGCCTATAGGTAGTGAAAAAGATCCTGATGAAAATTTATTCTGTCATCTTGCTGCTTTTGAAAACGAATCAATTCTTGGCGTAGGTTGTTTGAAAATGATTAACGATAAAGAAGCTCAAATTCGGTTTATGGCTGTAGCTAATAGTCTTCAGCGTAAAGGCGTTGGTGTTAGTCTGATGAATGCATTAGAGGTGGAAGCTTTTAGTCGCGGAGCTCATAAAGTAGTTTTGCACGCACGCGAAATCGCTGTTCCTTTTTATGAATATTGTGGTTATATGATGATTGAAAAATCATATTTGCTTTATGATACTATTCAGCATTATCTAATGTCAAAAGAAATTTAATTATCTTAAATTTGCACTATGCGCATCGATATAATCACTTTACATCCAGCTTTGTTAGAAGGACCTTTTAGTCATTCGATTCTTAAGCGAGCGCAGGAGAAAGGACTAGCAGAAATACATTTGGTAGACCTGCGTAATTATGCAACCAATAAGCATAAAAATATCGACGACTATCCCTATGGTGGTGGAGCAGGAATGGTAATGATGGTGGAACCAATTGCTAATTGTATAGAAGATTTAAAGTCGCAGCGTGATTACGATGAGGTGATTTATATGAGTCCTGATGGTGAGTTGTTTGATCAGTCGATGGCAAATCAACTTTCGTTAAAAGGCAATCTGATTATTTTATGCGGACATTACAAGGGTGTTGATGAACGAGTACGCGAGCACTTTATAACGAAAGAAATAAGTATAGGAGATTATGTTTTGTCGGGCGGAGAGTTAGCTGCAGCTGTAATAGCAGATGCAGTGATTCGATTATTGCCAGGTGTTTTAAATGATGAAACATCTGCATTGTCCGATTCTTTCCAAGATAATTTAGTTGCGCCACCGGTGTATTCTCGTCCTGCAGAATTCAGAGGTTGGAAAGTGCCTGATGTATTATTATCAGGACATGAATCGAATATTCAGCAATGGAGATATGAAGAATCGGTAAAACGTACGCGTGAACGTAGGCCAGGTTTACTAGATAACGAATAAACGCTCTTAATTAAGCCACATCTTCTTTCGGGTGAACCATTCGCATTTTGTATAAGCGTTGGCGAGATTTTGCTTTTTTACTTCTAGTGGCATAAAAAAAGAATGTCAGCAATCCAATAAAATAGGATGAGAAGTAAAGTGTGTCTAAATGCGACCATTCATCTATATATAAAGTAATTATAACATTTAAAGAAATTGTACAAACTGCAAGCGCTGAAAATGCCAAAGCTACTTGGCTGTCTGTTAGTCCAAAATAAGCTAAGTTGTGAGTAGTATGATCTTTACCACCAATAAAAGGTGATTGTCCTTTTGATAATCGATTTACAACAACTACTGTAGTATCTAAAATAGGTAATATAAATATCATTAGGGTAGAGCAAAACAACTTACCGGTTGCGGGCGTGTTAGGTGAATAAGGGTCATTCCAAAAAAAAATTATACCGATTGCAGCAAGAAATACTCCTAGAAACTGACTTCCTGTATCACCCATATACATTTTAGATGGATGCCAGTTAAATCTTAAAAACGCAATTAACGATGAAAGTACACCTATTAAAACTAGTAAATGCATATTATAGTAGTCTTGATGAATTACAATTCTGAAAATTGCATTTGCTATTATTCCAATTGATACTATTGTTGTAATTCCATCCATATTATCAAGCATATTTATGGAATTCATTATACCTACAACCCAAAACAAGGTAAAAATATAATTTAATGGTTCGTAGGGAAATATTTTAATACAAATGCCAGATGAGATTAAAATCAATCCAGATAAAAACTGCACTCCGAATTTTAATAAGGGCTTAGTATCGTACGCGTCGTCTGCAAGTCCGATTATGAATCCTGCTCCACAAGCCAATAACAATCCAATAAAGGCAGATTGAAATAAAGGTTTAGCTGGTTCGAATAATATTGAATAGCTTGCAACAGACAATAAAAACATTATATAAAAAGTTATTCCTCCTATTGCTGGCTTTGATAATGTGCCCCAGCGAATAATAGTTTCACCTGTATTACTTCTTATTCCTAATGTTTTAAAGAAACGCAGAAACAAAGCATTTACCATTAACGAAAAGAAAGTTAATAGAATGAAATATGTGATATAAACCAAATAAATTTTGTTTGTAAATAAATTCATCTTGTTGCGTTTTAGAATGGAGAGTTAAACGAACTGAAAGAATAAAGTTGATTGTCTTTTTCAGATACTAAAGGCATATCTATTCCCCAATTGATATTTAAATCAGCATCGCACCATAGTAATCCCGACTCAGCACCTTTATTATAGAAGTTAGTGCATTTATAGGAGAAAATAGTTTCATCGGCGAGTGATAAAAATCCATGAGCAAATCCAGGTGGGATCCAGAATTGATATTTATTTTCCTCAGACAATTCAACCATTATATGTTTTCCATAGGTCGGCGAGTTTTTCCTGATGTCGACAGCTACGTCTAGCACTTTACCTTTAATTACTCTAACTAATTTTCCTTGATCGTGAGGAGGATTTTGAAAATGCAAGCCTCGCAAAACATTTTTTTTCGATATAGATTCATTATCCTGAAAAAAGTCCGTAGGTAGTCCTATTTCATGGTATTTTTCTTTAGAGTAGGTTTCATAAAACATCCCTCTGTCGTCAGAAAAAATAGTAGGTTTAATAATAAGTAGTCCTTGAATCTCAAATTGCTCTACAATCATATCACCTTTTTTTAGCTATTGCATGACGAAGTTTGTCAATAAAATTTTTAGGTTCATCATCTTCTTCATAATAACCATAACCATAACTATAGCCATAGCCATAGCCATATCCATAGCTATATCCATATCCGTAACCATATTTCAAACGCGACATTTCAACACCATTCAAAATAACAGACATGTTTTTAATTTTATTCTCATTCATCAATTTATTTAATTGGGCGATGAATATTTTTTTCGAATAATTAGCACGTAGAATGTAAAGTGGATAGTCTGCTAATTGTAAGATTGGAACACCATCACTTACAATTCCCACAGGGGGTAAATCCGCAATTATAATGTCGTATTTGGTTTTCAAATAAGCGAGTAATTCGTTCATTCTTGGATTAATAATTAATTCGGCAGGGTTAGGAGGGATTGGTCCTGCAGTAATAAAATCCAAATTAGCCAACGAACTATGTACAACACAATTTTCTAAAGTGTCTTTACCAATTAATAAAGTACTCATTCCTCTTTCATTTTCAACATTAAAACCAATATGAATTTTCGGTTTACGCATGTCTAAGTCAAGAATAATAACTTTTTTTCCAGAGAATGCAACAACCCCGGCAAGGTTAATTGCATTAAAGGTTTTCCCTTCCCCAGAAATTGTAGATGTTACTGCTAATAATTTTGGTTCATTTTCAATAGAAATAAACTGAAGGTTTGTCCTAATCGACCTAAAGGCTTCAGAAATTACTGATTTGGGATTTTTATCAACTAGTAACTGAGATACTGGAATTTCTCTTTTATATTTCGGTACGATACCAAGTAATGAAGCTTCTGTATACTGTCCAATTTCTTCTAGCGCATTAATTTCATTATATAAAAGATACCTAGATACGATGATAATTAAGCTTACTAGAAATCCAATCATCAAGCATGCGCTAATTATTAGTGCATGATTAGGAGAAACAGGAGGAATGTCTGGCGTTGATTCAACTAGAATAACATGCTTTGGGACATACCCTGCGCGAGTGATTGAGAATTCGGCTTTCTTGTCTAATAAAAGTGAATAGAACTTTTCATTTACACTGAACAATCTTTGAAGCCTGCTAAACTCGGCTTGCTGATTTGGGATTTTGACAAATTTATTATCTGCATCACGCATTAATGACGCAAGGCTTTGCTTTTGATTTTGCAGATTTACAACTTCATTATTTATTGTTTTATAAATAATTTCTTTTTGATTTTGCAATCGTGATTCGATGCTTTTAGAGACCTCAGCATTTTCTGTTGCTTGTAACCTGATCTGGTCACGTTCGTCTATCAAAAGTTGTAATTTGTTTAAGTATTCATAGAGTGGCCCTTGTTTAATCAGACCGGAAATTGATAATAAAAATTTGCCTATTTCTCCATTGTTTCTAATGTCGTTGTTCAGCGATTGATATAGCGAGAGTTGCGTATTAATTAATAAAAGTTGATTTTGATAGTTTTTATAATCGGATGTAACATCGGATATAGCCTGATCAGGGGAAATTATTTTATTGGTTTTCTTGAAGGACTCTATTGAGTTTTCAGAGTTGCTTAATTCGATATCAATACTTGAAATTGTTTTATCGATGAAGTCAAGAATTTTATTGGCTACTTCTGAATTTTTTTCTACATCATAAACATTAAATTCTGCAGCAAGCGTATTTACGATGTCTGAAGCTTTAAGTGCATTTTTATCTTTAATCTTTATTTGAATTGTTTTAGCTTCAAGGTTGAGTACGCTTACGGACAAATCTTTAGCTATACTATTAATAATTTTTTCTTTATTATTGATTGTAAAAAAGAAAACATCTTTGCTAAGATTTTTTTGCATTGTAACAATATCATCAAAATTAATAATATTGATTTTAATATTAGCTTCAGGCAAATTAATCCATTTTCCTGAATAAAAACTTTGATTGATTTTTTCGCCAGATTTTCTAGAAGTATAATTTAATGATAAAGTGTTTTTGTTTTTGAATTCAACCAAAATCGGATTGTCTAGAATACTAGAATCCTTTAAATTGTACTCTACTGTGAATGGGGTTTGTTTATATAACTCATTTACTAAAACAGAGCCTTTTGAATAATATGAAACATTTAGTGGTAGTAAGTCTACTGCCTTAGCTATAATAATCTTAGATTTTATTAGCTCAATATCTCCAGCAATTTTACTGTTGTTATCAGATAAAAAACCGTTTTTTGAGTCTAACCCAAGAACATTTTGTGCATTGTCTTCATCCGCGATTTTTAGTACAGAAGTGCATTCAAATACAGGCGCGCTATATCTTAAAATTAATAAGGATATTACAACAGAAAGCAACATCAGAAAAGCGAACCAAAGCAAGTTCTTTTTGGCAATTGTTACTAAGAGTTTGAAGTCAAATTCTTCGTTTATTGGTGATATTTTCTTTTTAGCCACTTTTTATCTACTAGTTGTGATTAATTAAAATCCTTTAGCAATATTATAAATTAAGGCAAAGCTTGTTATTATACCCACAATCGGAGCAATTTGAGTAAGCACCTCTTGTGATAATCTTGGGACAGGTTCAACGTATATTATGTCATTGGCCTGAAGCAAGAGGTTTCCTTCCTTTAATCCTTCAATTGTTGAAAGATTGATTAAAATGACTTTTGGATTTCTTAAATCACCGCGAATCAATTTTATTTTTCTCGCCTTTCCTGTATTGGTAATACCACCAGCAAGTGCCAGTGCTTCTATCACTGTTGTACTTTCATTATCTAAATTAACAACTCGTCCTGAACCACCTGTGCCAGGGAATACGGTTACCCTTCTATTTACTACCTTTAAAATAACGAAAGGTTTATTGTAAAAACTAGCATATTGGGTTTCTAAAAGTTTTTCAGCTTCACGGATAGTAGTTCCAGCTAATTTCATTTTACCAATTATAGGAAGCTTTACATTTCCATCTGGCTCAACTAAAAACTGAATAGTAGTGTTGTTATTCATGTTATTTAAACGCGAATTAACAGATTCTGCCGATGTTGTAATATCAATCAATTTGAATCCATCATTGGTATAAACACTTAAACTGACGATATCGTTAGGAGATATTCGGTATTCTACATTTCCAATAGTTTGATCTACATCAAATTCATAATTGGATGGCACTTTAAACATTACACTAGGGTTGATATTGCAAGAGGAAAATCCAATGCAAATCAACAAAAACAGAACAAGTTTTTTCATGAAAACGGGAATTGGTTTTAACAAAGCAAATGTAATGAAAAAATCTTCTTTTAAGAAGGCCGTATTTTCTGTCTGGAAAGTAGTTCAGTGTATAAGATACGATGATCTTCAACCATTCTCATGAAACCAAATTTGCTTTTAGCAAAAACAGGACTTTTAAGCTGCATTTTTTTTCTTAAACTTTCGTTTTCAATTATTTCTAGCAAATTAATTGAGAGTGATTCAAAATCTCCTTTCGGAGATAAAAGTGCCGTTTCTCCTTCAATTACGATATCTTGAATGCCTCCAACATTGGTACTTACGATCGCTTTGCCAGCCGCTTGGGCTTCAATAAGACTTATGGGTGTTCCTTCATTATTGGAGGTAAGAGCAATAATATCTAGTCCCGCAACAGCTATATCAATGTCTATAATCCACGATGTAAAAGTGAGAGTATTAGTAGATTCTAAATTATCTACCGTATTAAATCCCAAATTCAGCTGCCTGCAATAGTCAATTACTGGGTCTCTATCTTCTCCATCACCAATAACAAATGCATGTATTTTTTTGGTGGTTTTTATTAAGATATTTTTCCAGGCATCTAGAAATAGTTTATGGTTTTTAATTGGTACAATACGACCAATAATGCCTATTGCGATTGTGTCTTCCGAAAGATTGTATTTTGATCTAAAACTTGTTCTTTTTTCAGCTTGATTAGTTTGAAATTTTTCAAGCTCGATTCCTAATGGAATAACAAATGATTTTTCGGCCGTTGTAATTTTGAACTTCCTTACTAATTCTTCTTTTTGAGCATTGCTAATAGCTATAATTCCACTTGTTTTACTTGCAAGGTAGCGTTCAATTCTGAGGAAAATCTCTGTCTTGAGTTTGCCAAAATAACCTTCAAAAACATGCCCGTGAAAAGTATGTAATGCTACTGGAATATTATTGTTAATTGCAGCTAATCTGCCGAGTGTACCAGCCTTTGCCGCATGCGTATGTATAATATCAGGCTTGAACTCTTTAACAATTTTATCAATTTGCAAATAAGCCGCTCGGTCGTTCTTCCAGCTTATTTCTCGCCTCATGTTATCAATGTAAATTGGCTCTATCCCCATGTTCCTTAAAATGAATTCCGAGCTTTCTTCTGAATCATCTTTCTGTCCTGCAATAAGCTTGGTTTCATAATCGGGCCCTAAATAAGCAGTCAAATAACCAGCTATAAATGTTGGTCCTCCAAGGTTCAAGCGGTTAATGATTTGTAAAACTTTAGGCATTATTAGGCTATTTTGTGCTACGAACCTATTCATTTTTTTTGATTACGAAAAGAAAAAACAACAACTTGAAAAAATATCAAAAAATAAAAGAATTTTGAAGTGAGTTAATTTCATTCGATTAACTTTGCCATCCTATGTTTGCGCTACTTAAAAAAGAAATAAACAGCTTTTTAAACTCACTAATCGGTTACATTGTAATCGCTGTGTTTCTGTTAACAATAGGTTTGTTTATGTGGGTATTTCCTGGCGAATTCAATATTATGGATAGCGGTTATGCAAATATTGATTCTCTTTTTTCAATTACTCCTTGGGTTTATATGTTATTAGTGCCTGCCGTTACGATGCGATTGTTTTCTGAAGAGAAAAAGACTGGAACAATTGAATTGCTTTTAACACGACCAATCACTGAAATGCAGGTAGTGGTTGCAAAGTATTTGTCAGGAGTTATTTTAGTTTTAATATCATTGCTTCCTACACTCGTCTATTGCTTGACTATTTATTCGGTGAGTTTTCCCGCAGGAAATATAGATACAGGTTCTATTATTGGTTCTTATGTCGGACTTCTTTTGTTAGGAGCGGGCTTCGTAGCAATTGGATTATTCGCATCTTCTATTTCTGATAATCAAGTCGTTTCTTTTATAATAGCATTTTTTTTATGCCTCGTTTGTTATACTGGGTTTGAAATGGCTTCATCGATAAGTAAGGTTCCTTATCTAAGTAATATTTTATTTAATCTTGGAATTCATGCTCATTATATAAGTATGAGTCGCGGTGTAATTGATACGCGCGATGTGGTTTATTTTTTAAGTTTGATTTTCATTTTTCTTTTTTCAACGCGAACAGTAATTGAGAGTAGAAAATGGTAGCTAAAATCGAAAATAAAAAAGTGAATATTAGGCGCCAGGCAATTTTGAATTTGACGTTACTTTTAGCCATCATTGTTTTTTTAAATGTAATTTCAGGATTTTGGTTTGCACGATTTGATTTAACCTCCGACAAGCGCTTTACGTTATCAAAAGAAAGCAAGCAGCTAGTAGCTAATTTAAAGGATGTTGTTTTTGTTAAGGTTTATCTTGAAGGCGATTTCGCTCCAGGCTTTATGCGTTTGCGTAATTCTACCCAGGAAATGCTAGACGAATTGAGAGCATATTCAAAGGGTAAATTAGAATATGAATTCATTGACCCTTCTGCAAACCCTGATGAAAAGGAAAGGAACAAGCTTTATGCACAGTTGTATCAAAAAGGAATTCAGCCATCTACTCTTGAAGAAAGAACCAAAGAAGGATTGAATAGAAAGTATATCTGGCCAGGTGCTCTTGTTAGTTATTCTAATCAGGAGATGGGTGTACAGCTATTAAAAGATCAGTTGGGCGCACCACCAGAAGTAATGTTGAATAATTCAATTCAAAATATCGAATATGAATTGTGCAATGCTATTCGTAAAGTAACAAATCCTTTGCGTCCTTTAGTAGGATTTGTATATGGTCATGGCGAGTTAAACGAATTGCAAACCACCGATATTCTCAAAACGTTACAGGCTTCTTATGATGTTAAACGAGTTCGCATCGATAGTACCTTAGGGATATTGCGTGATTTTAAAGCGATAGTGATTGCTAAACCAGATTCAGCTTTTAATAATAAAGACAAATTCATTATTGATCAATTTATAATGAATGGCGGTAAAGTGATTTGGCTCTTGGATCCGATGTCTGTAACAATGGATAGTATTCGTTCTTCTGGCAATACCATGGCATTAGCGCGCGATCTTAACTTAGACGATATGCTTTTCCGTTATGGAGCACGCGTGAATTATGATTTGATTCAGGATTTGAGTTGTTCCATGATTCCGGTTGTGACAGGTTTTATTGGAAATCAACCAAAGCAGGAATTGAAGCCTTGGTATTTTTATCCGGTATTCACACCAATGTCTACTCATCCAATAGTCAATAATCTGAATTCAATCAAAGGGCAGTTTGTAAGCTCTATTGATTTAATAGGTGCGAATGATGTTAAATCAACTATTTTGTTGTCTTCCTCCAGATATAGTAAACTTTCTACTGCGCCTGCACGAGTAAGTCTTGGAGTAATGGAGTTTAAGCCTGATCCTAAAATGTTTCCTTTAAGGGATATCCCAATGGCTGTATTACTAGAAGGAAAGTTCACTTCGGCATTTAAAAACAGAATTGCATCAAAAGAAATCACAAACAATAAAGATATCGGTTTTAAAGAATCTGGTGTTCAAAATCAAATGATTGTTATTAGTGATGGAGATATCATTGCCAACGATACGGCAAAAGGTAATGCGATGCCGTTAGGTTATGATCGTTTTACGAGAAATACATTTGGAAATAAATCGTTTTTTCAAAATTGTATCGACTTTTTATGCGACGATTCTAATCTGATGCAAGTAAGAAATAAAGTTTTCAAACTTAGATTAATTGATCCTAATGTAATGGAAAAAGATAATCAGGTTTTGAAAATACTCAATGCCGGAGTTCCGGTTTTGTTGATTGTGTTTTTTGGTGTTGTGAAAACATACACTCGTAGGAAGAAATATAACAGGTAAGAAAGCGAATTCTATGAAAAACAAATTTTTGATTACTGTATTTGTTTGTGTTGCAGCTTTTGCGACCTATTCAATTTTAAATAAAAGAAGTAGTACAATAACAGGCGATTTAAAAGATTTTGCCGTGAGTGATACTGGCTCAATTGACAAGTTGTTCTTGGTAGACAGAGATGGTAATAAGTCACTCCTTACAAGAGTTTCACGTTCAAAATGGATTTTAAATGGTAAGCATAATGCTCGTCAAGAAGCAATAAATAATTTGTTATTCACTATAAGAGCTTTAGAAGTTAAAAGTCCGGTAGGAAAAAACTTGTATAATAATACAATGAAACTGATGGCTTCTAAATCGGTTAAGATTGAGATTTATCAGCATGGGAAGTTGTCCAAGACCTACTATGTAGGACATCCAACAATGGATAATTTAGGTACATTCATGTACCTCGAACATTCAACGGTTCCGTACATAATGCATATACCTGGTTTTAATGGATTTCTAAGTACGCGTTATTTGCCAAAAGAAAATGATTGGAGAGAACGGTTTGTTTTTCATTTTGACCCTCGAACCATTATTGGAATAAAAGTAATTAACTCAACTAAGCAAGACAGAAGCTTTACGGTTGCTCGTAATCCCGATTCAACTTATGTTGTTTCTTCATTGCTAAATGCAGGTAAGTCGCTGCCTTACGATATTGTAAAATTGAGGAAATACTTAGATGCATTTAGCAATACCAATTTTGAGAGAATTGAAAATGCATTGAAAAAAGAACAAGCAGATTCAATACTTAAAACAGCGCCTTTTGCAGTTGTTTCTGTGACCGATGATCGTAATTATACCAAAACAATTCAGCTTTACAGAAAACTAGTCACGGCTTCTTCAAGAAATCAAATCGACGAGCAAAGTGGTAAGCCACTTATGTTTGATATGGATCGTTTTTATACCAGGATAGAAGGTAGTGATGAGTGGTATATCTGTCAATATTTCCATTTTGACAGGATTATGGTCACACCTCAGGTTTTAATGCCAGGAAGACTTCAGACCGCTGAAGATAACCGCTATTGATTCCCTAGGATTTTATTAATTAGCGGATTGTTGATAACATAAGCTAGAAATAATGGGATTGAAAAACCCCCTTAATTATATTTGCTCATCAAATCGGGATTTTGCGATTGGTTATCTGAAAAAAATAAAAATAGAATTTATAATATGAAATTTGTTGTTTCCTCTACAACCTTATTGAAGCAATTGCAAGCAATTAGCGGAGCGCTTCAATCAAGTACACCACTTCCAATTCTTGAGAATTTTCTTTTTGAAATAAATCCAGGCGAGCTTAAAGCTTCTGCTTCTGATTTAGAAACAACAATGAGTACTACCATTGAGGTTGAATCAAAAGAAAGTGGAAAAATTGCTATCCCAGCTAAATTACTTTTGGAAACACTAAAAACTTTTAGCGAGGTTCCTCTTACTTTTAAAGTAAACATGGATAACTTTCAAATTGAGGTTAGTTCAAATGTAGGTAAGTATAAATTGTCTGGATTTAATGGAGATGAATTTCCAAAACTTCCAACTATTGATAAGCCAAATTCGATAGATATTCCTAGTGAAACATTATCAGAAGCAATTAATAGAACATTGTTTGCAACAGGAAGTGATGAATTGCGTCCTGTAATGACAGGGGTTTATTGTCAGTTTGGAAAAGAAGGTTCTATTTTCGTTGCAACTGATGCTCATCGTTTGGTGCGTTATCGTCGTTCAGACATTCGCTCTGGAAGTGAAATTTCTTTTATTTTACCTAAGAAGCCGCTTGGTTTGTTAAAGGCTAATTTGCCAAATACCAATACACAGGTTAAAGTTGATTTTAATGAAGCAAATGCTTTCTTCGTATTTGATAATGTTCATTTGATTTGTCGCCTGATTGACGGTCGTTATCCTAATTATGAGGCGGTTATTCCTCTAGATAATCCAAACAAATTAACGATAGATCGATTATCATTCCTAAGTGCTATCCGTCGTGTGTCTATTTTCTCAAACAAAACAACGCATCAGGTAAAGTTTAAAATAGCAGGGAGCCAGGTAGATATTTCAGCAGAGGATGTTGATTTTGGAAATGACGCCAATGAGCGTCTTCAATGTAGTTATGAGGGTAAGGATATTGAAATTGCTTTTAATGCAAAGTTTATATCTGACATGCTTAGCAATTTAGATACAGAGCATGTTCAAATGGAGTTATCACTTCCTAATCGCGCTGGATTGCTATCTCCTCCAAAAGATGAGTCAGATCCTAATGCCGACTTGTTAATGTTGGTGATGCCAGTAATGATTAACTAAACAAAATTAATAAAAGGATGGCCGTTTTAAAGCGGCCATTTTTATTTATACAGAAGCCTTTTATACCTTTGTTAAACAACTATGAGTACCACGCAAAGTAACGGAATTACACCTAAGCTTACTCCAATAATTCTTGATCCTGAACAGGAGAAAAAGGAAATATTGAAGAGATATAGAGCGCTTTTAAAAGCCTGTAAGCCTAATATTGATGTGAAGGAAAGGAAGATGATTCGTAAGGCATTCGATATTTCCTTGGAGGCACATAGTGATATGCGCCGTAAATCAGGAGAGCCTTATATTTATCATCCTATTGCGGTAGCGCAAATTGTAGCAGAAGAAATTGGGCTTGGAGCATTAGCGATTGTTTGTGCTTTATTACATGATGTAGTTGAGGATACGCATTACACACTCGATGATATCGAACGGTTATTCAATAAAAAGGTATCTAATATTGTTGATGGATTAACCAAAATTTCAGGAGTTTTTGATCATAAGAGTTCACTACAAGCAGAGAATTTTCGCAAGATGCTTTTGACTTTAAGTGATGATGTAAGGGTTATATTAATCAAGATTTCAGACCGATTGCATAATATGCGTACGCTTGGTTCGATGCCTCGCGATAAGCAATTGAAAATCGCATCGGAAACAGCATACTTATATGCTCCTCTTGCTCATCGCTTAGGATTGTATGCAATTAAAACTGAACTTGACGACTTATCATTGAAATATACAGAGCCTGATGTTTATAAGTCGATTGCTCTTAAATTACAACAAAGCAGGAGAGATCGTGAGAAGTTTATCAATGATTTTACTCGGCCCATCATTGATGAGTTAAAAAGTGAAGATTTTAAATTTGAAGTAAAAGGCCGACCGAAATCAATCAATTCGATTTGGAATAAAATGAAAAAACAAAATATCACTTTTGAAGAAGTGTATGATTTGTTTGCTATCCGAATTATTATTGATTGTCCTTACGATTTAGAAAAAGCAGAATGCTGGAGAGTGTATTCAATTATTACAGATTATTTCACTCCTAACCCTGATCGTTTGCGTGATTGGATTAGTACGCCAAAAGCAAACGGATATGAGTCGCTTCATGCTACCGTGATGAGTAAGGAAGGGAAGTGGGTAGAAGTTCAAATAAGAACAAAGAGAATGGATGAGATTGCGGAAAAAGGCTATGCAGCTCATTGGAAATATAAAGAATCAAATCATGAAGGTGCTCTTGACGAATGGATTTCTCGTATTCGTGAAACATTGGAAAATCCAGATGCAAACGCATTAGATTTTATCGACGACTTTAAATTAAATTTATTTGCCGAAGAGATTTTTGTTTTTACTCCTAAAGGAGAAATCAAAACACTTCCATCTGGATCTACGGCACTTGACTTTGCATTTGAAATTCATTCTGATATCGGTACAAAATGTATCGGTGCTAAGGTAAATCATAAACTTGCTGCAATATCCCATGTTTTAAACTCTGGCGATCAAGTTGAAATTATTACCGCTACCAAACAACGCCCGAAAGAGAATTGGCTCAATATGGTGGTTACTGCGAAAGCCAAATCGAAAATAAAAACAGCAATAAAAGAAGATAAAAGAAAATTTGCTGACGATGGGAAGTCGATTTTTGATAAAAAGTTGAAGTCTTTGAAGCTCGAAAAAGTAAATTATGCAGTGAATGAATTGTTGATGTTTTTTAAGGTAACAAACATTACTGATTTTTATTATAGGATTGCTTTAGGAGCAATTGATTTATCGAACTTAAAAAATTTCTTTGATTTAAAAGAGCAGGGCAAGCTACCAAACACCATCAAGACAGACCAGCAAACATTTGAAGATTTGGTAAAGTCGGTTCGTGGCAAATCAGATATGTTTGTTATTGGTCAAGACATTGATCAAATAAAGTATAAACTTTCTGATTGCTGTGCTCCAATTCCCGGTGATGACGTATTTGGATTTATAGGTGATGGCAATAGCGAAAGCATTGCAATACATCGTACTAATTGTCCGAATGCGATACAGCTAATGTCTAACTATGCAAATAAAATTGTAAAAGCCCGTTGGTTTGGTCAAGAGCAGATAGCTTTCTTAACAGGTGTCAAATTAACAGGACTTGATGATGTAGGTGTAGTGAATAATATTACAAAAGTTATTTCAAGTGAGTTGAAAGTAAATATCCGTTCGTTGAATATTGAAAGTAATGATGGTGTTTTTGAAGGAACAATCATGTTGTTTGTTCATCACACAGAACATTTAAAAAAGCTAATCAAGAAGATTGAAAAATTGCCTGGAATATTATCTGTATTAAGAATTGATAATAACAATGGACAAAATGAAGGAAGCTATGAATAGTGTAACTGAAAAAATCGGAGATAAAGTTCATACAGTTTTTTTGGAATATCTTGAAAAAAATAAATTAAGAAAAACTCCTGAGCGTTTTGCTATACTTCGTGAGATATATTCTTTTAATGAGCATTTCGATGTTGAATCATTATTTGCACATATGAAAACAAGAAAGTATCATGTTAGTCGAGCAACAATTTATAATACGATTGAACATTTATTGAATTGCGAATTAATAACCAAGCATCAGTTTGGTAAAAATATGGCCCAGTTTGAAAAGTCTTATGCCTACAAGCAACATGATCATCTTATTTGCCAGGATTGTGAAAAGGTAATGGAGTTTTGTGACCCTAGAATTCAACAAATTCAATCAATGATGGGAGATATATTAGGATTTGATGTTACACATCATAGTTTAAACTTATTTGGAAAATGTAATAAGTTAGCGCAAAAAGGGAAATGTGAAAATTTGAAAGCAAAAAACAAGTAATTTAGCAACATATAAAAGCACTATGGAATTCGGGTATAATATCACAAAAAAAGATACTTATTCATTAATAAAATTGAATGGTAATTTAATCGAAAAGAATCAAGCAAATGATTTAATGTATGAAATAGATGCGCATCCAGAAGGAAGTCGTTTGAATTTTATAATTGATTTGTCTTCTTTTCAATATATGAATAGCACTGGTTTAAATGTTCTTTTAAATATTTTATCTAAGGCAAGAAAATCGGGTGGCGAAGCAGTTATTTGCGCTGTGCCTGAAAAAATAAATTCATTGTTGGTGATCACTAAGCTTAACAATGTTTTTTCTGTTCTAGAAAATGAAGAGGAAGCATCTAAATCATTTGCCAATTAAAATTAATTATGAAAGTTGATGTTTTATTAGGTCTTCAGTGGGGAGACGAAGGAAAAGGAAAAGTTGTTGATGTGCTAACACCGCGCTATGATGTTATTGCTCGTTTTCAAGGTGGACCAAATGCCGGTCATACATTAGAGTTTGAAGGAACAAAACATGTGTTGCATACTATACCTTCTGGTATTTTTCATGATGGAAAAAGTAATGTGATTGGTAATGGAGTTGTAATTGACCCCGTTGTTTTTAAAAAAGAAATTGATGCCCTTGTTAGCCGCGGTGTGAATGTAAAAAGCAATTTGAAAATTTCCCGCAAAGCACATTTGATTATACCGTCACATCGCTTGATTGATGCTGCTTCTGAAGCGGCAAAGGGAAAGGAAAAAATTGGTTCTACTTTAAAAGGTATCGGTCCTGCGTACATGGACAAAACCGGAAGAAATGGTTTGCGCGTTGGTGACATTGAGCATCCTGATTTCTTATCGAATTATAAAAAATTAGTTGATAAGCACATTGCTATTTTAAAGCAATATGATTTTGAATATGATTTGCCCGCTATGGAGCAAGGGTTTTTCGAAGGTATTGCAATGTTAAATGATTTGACTTTAATTGATAGTGAATACGAGTTAAACAGAAATGTTCGCAATGGGCAATCAGTGTTGGCTGAAGGTGCACAAGGCTCTTTGCTCGACATAGATTTTGGATCATACCCATTTGTTACTTCTTCTCATACAGTAACAGCTGGTACTTGCATTGGTCTAGGCGTTCCGCCATCATCAATTGGTGAGGTATATGGAATATTCAAGGCGTATTGTACTCGTGTAGGAAGCGGACCATTTCCAACTGAGTTATTCGACGAAACGGGGGAGACATTAAGAAAGCGAGGTAATGAATTCGGTTCAACAACAGGTAGAGCTCGTCGTTGTGGATGGCTTGATTTGCCAGCGCTGAATTATGCGATTATGCTTAATGGCGTTACGCAGCTTATTATGATGAAATCAGATGTATTAAGTGGTTTCGATCAAATAAAAGTTTGTACGCACTATAAATACAGAGGTAAGGTTATCGATTATGTGCCATACGATGTAGTGAATGAGCCTATCGAGCCGGTCTATGAAGAGTTAGAAGGATGGAGTGAAGATCTAACTGGTTATAATGATTTAGAAAAGTTGCCGCAGGCATTTTTAAACTATATTTCTTATATCGAAAATGCAACAGGATTACCAATTACTATTTTGTCGGTTGGCCCAGATCGAAAACAAACAATGGTGCGTGAAGAGGTTTTTAAATAACTAAAATGTAAATGATGACTTTAAGTCAGTGTGTTACAAATATTAAAAGTTCGTATAGCTATTCTGTACGAACTTTTCTGCTTGTTATACTGACCATTTTTTTTATTAATAATGGGTACGCGCAAATTAATGGAAAGCCTATTGAAATTGTTCAGGCCGGTTCTTTAGAAGGGATTAAATTCAATGGTATTGAAGTTAGACGCTTAATAGGGGATGTGATTTTTCGCCAGGAAAACACTTTGATGTATTGCGATTCAGCCTTGTTCTATGAAGTGAATAATACAATTGATGCTTACGGTGCTATTCGTATTGAAGGGCCACAGGCAAAATTAAGTGGCGATGTTTTACATTATGACGGGAAAACTAAAAATGCTCAGATAACAGGAAAAGAAGTGCATCTTACAGATAGTAAAATGGTACTATCTACAACTACCCTCTATTATGATTTGAGTAATGACGTTGGGTCTTATTTTCAAGGAGGATCAGTAAAAGATAAAGAAAACACTTTGACGAGTGATATTGGCTATTATTATGCCCGTAACAAAGAAGTTTTTTTTAAAGGCAAGGTAAAGCTGAATAACCCTCGATATGTCATGAATTCAGACACATTGAAATATAACACCATTAATAAAACTGCTTTTTTTTATGGACCTACATCTATAAGAAGCACCAACAAAGAAGGCGGATATATTTACTGTGAAAATGGATGGTATAATACCCAAACGGAGAAATCAATTTTTGGTAAAAATGCCTATATCGTATCAAAAGAAAATAAATTACAAGGGGATTCGATTTTTTATGATAGGGTCGAGGGAGTAGGTAAAGCATGGAAGCATGTTTTTATTACAGATACAGTTCAGAAGATAATTGTAGCAGGGGAATATGCCTACATGAATGAAAAAAAAGGGAACTCATTTGTGACGGGAAATTGTTCTTTAATAAAAATTTTTGAAAAAGATTCGATGTTTATGCATGCCGATACTTTATACGCGCAGCAGGACCCATTGAAAAAGCAGAAAAAGTATTTTGCTTATCATAAAGTAAAAATTTTTAAAAATGATTTGCAAGGTTGTTGTGACTCATTAATTTATAATACTACTGATTCTACAATATCATTTTATAAGAATCCTGTATTATGGAATAATAAAAACCAGCTAACAGCAGAATTTATTAAGCTTGAGATTTTCAACAATGAGCTGCATAAAATGTATTTAAATGAAAATGCATTTATAATTGGTCAAGAAGATTCACTCCGTTTTAATCAGATTAAAGGAAGGGATATGGTAGGGAAATTCGTAAATAGCAAACTTGATTTAATAAAAGTAGCGGGTAATGGTCAAACAGTATACTTTATCAGAAATAAGCAACAACAACTGACCGGAGTAAATAAAGCCGATTGCAGTGATATGAATATTTATATAGCTGACAGTAAAGTTAAAAAGATAGCATTGATAAATGAACCAGATGCAGTGCTTCTTCCGATTAAAGATGCATTAGAAAGTGATATTAAATTGCGCGACTTTAAATGGCTGGAGGGAATTAGGCCAAAAACGAAGGAAGATATTTTTTTGTAAATCCATAGCATAAATACTCTTTTAAATTATTTCGTATTAGTTTTCACCAATGCCAACCTCTTTCATTAAATTTGAAAGATTTTTTAAATATGATTGCAGAGATAATTACAATAGGTGACGAATTATTAATTGGCCAAGTGGTGGACACTAACTCTGCGTGGATGGGGCAGGTGTTAAATCTGGCAGGAATTAAAATCAACAGGATCACTTCTATTTCAGATAATCGCGATGAAATTCTAAGTACTTTAAAAGAAGCTTCATTGCGTGCTAATTTGGTTTTAATAACTGGTGGCCTTGGACCTACAAATGATGATATTACCAAGAAAACGCTAGCAGATTATTTTAATGTAAAAATGCGCTTTGACGAAAAAGCGTTGGAAGATATAGTTCATTTATTTTCAATTCGCGGCAGGGAAGTGTCAGAAGTAAATCGATTGCAAGCAGAAGTTCCATCAAATTGTATAACTCTTTATAATAAAGTAGGCACTGCACCAGGGATGTGGTTTGATGAAAAAAATGTAGTATTTGTATGTATGCCGGGTGTTCCATATGAAATGAAATATTTAATGGAGCAGGAGGTTTTGCCTAGAATTAAAACGAGATTTAAAACTCCGTTTATCGTTCATAGTACTATTCTAACATTTGGAATTGGAGAGAGCTTTCTTTCCGAGAAAATCGCTGCCTTTGAAAATTCGCTCCCGCCAACAATTAAATTGGCTTATTTACCTAGTGCCGGATCTGTTCGCTTAAGGTTGTCTGGTACTGGAGATAATGAAGATCAACTAAGGCTGCAATTGAAAAGCCTTGTTGAGAACATTAAGGGACTTGTAGGTGAATATATTTATGGCTTTGAAAAAGATGAAATGCCACAAGTAGTTGGTGATTTATTAAAATCAAAAAAATACACCTTTGCAACTGCTGAAAGTTGTTCTGGTGGTTTTATGGCGCATTTGATAACATCTATTCCAGGAAGTTCAGCTTATTATATGGGTTCGTCGGTAACATATTCGAATGAAAGTAAAACACAACTTTTAAATATCCCAACAGCGCTGATTGAAAAGCATGGTGCGGTAAGTGAGCCTGTAGTTTTGGCAATGGTTGAATCAGTTAAAAAACTATTTAATGTTGACTGTGCAGTAGCAACAACAGGGATTGCCGGCCCCGGTGGAGGAACAGTAGAAAAGCCGGTGGGAACAGTTTGGGTTGGGGTAAGCACGCCGAAAGGAACAAAAACCTTTTTACTTAAATTGGGAGATAATAGACTTAGAACCATTGAGATTGCAGCACTTAGCGGTCTAAACTTCTTGCGGAAGGAGTTATTAAATTTAGAATAAAAACACATTTTAAATAATTAAATAAAAAATACAAGAGGTGCTTGTACATAAAACAAAATTTACTAAATTTGCCTTCCAATAAAGAAAAGTCATGTCTAGAATTTGTGATTTAACCGGAAAACAAGCAATTACCGGTAATAAAGTTAGCCACTCAAACCGCAAAACAAAGCGTCGTTTTAACCCGAATTTACAGGTTAAGAAATTTTACTTACCTGAAACAGGAGAGTGGATTACATTGAAAGTTAGCACATCAGCTCTAAGAACGATTAATAAAATCGGAATTACGGAAGCGATTACACGCGCTATCGTAAAAGGAGCATTGTAATAATTATTATATAACGGTTGAAAGAACCGGTAGATTACGATTTTGATTAGATTTGAATCATGAAAAGTAATCTGTCGGTTTTTTTTATTTTACTACCAACACTATTTTTTGGTCAAAGTGCCGATGTTGATTTATTGCCGGCTTCTTTTTTCAAGGCGAATAGAACACAATTTATTGCGCAAATGCCCGCTCATTCGGTTGCGATTTTTTTTGCAAACCCAATAAGAAACAGAAGTAATGATGTCGATTATCAGTACAGCCAAAACCCTAACTTTTATTATCTGACTGGTTTTCGTGATCCAGATGCGGTTTTGTTATTATTCAAAGAGGAGAAAACTTTTGATAGTAACAAAGGTGTTCATGAGCTTCTTTTTATAAGGCCTAAAGATAAATCTGAAGAAATGTGGGCAGGAAAAAGGTCTGGGATTTCGGAGGCTCAAAAGATTACCGATATTAGGGCTGTTTATACAACAACAGCGTTTAATGAATTCGGAATTGACTTTACGAAATTCGAAGAGGTCTGGGTTGAATATCCATTGCAACCTAATACCGAAGGGCGTTCAAAGATTGCATTAAAAAACCTGGTGGATGATTTTAATAAAAAGCTTTTACCTCAAAATATCGTCGATGAAATAAAGCCAATAAAAATAATGGCGAGTTGCAGAGAAGTTAAACAGAATGAAGAAATTGCATTGGTTCAAAGAGCAATAGACATATCAGTTGAAGGATTCATTGAATTAATGAAGGCGATTAAACCTGGCTTTAAGGAGTATCAGGCACAAGCAATCGTAGAGTATTTTGTAAAAAACAATGGTGGCGAATATCAAGGGTATCCTTCAATTTGTGGAGGTGCGGGAAATAGTTGTATTTTACATTACCAAGATAATCGCGACTCATTAAAGTCGGGAGATTTGCTTTTAGCCGATATGGGTGGCGCGTATCACGGATATACAGCAGATATAACCAGAACATTTCCTGTTAATGGAAAATTTACAGATGAACAAAAGTTGATTTACAATTTGGTCCTTAAGGCACAAGAAGCCGGGATTGCAGTTTGTTTACCTGGGAAGTCTTTCAGAGCAACCCACGAAGCTACTTTTGACATTATTTCGAAAGGACTGGTTCAGTTAGGAATCATTAAAAATGATAAGGAAGCTGACCAATACTTTATGCATGGAACTAGTCACTATCTTGGATTGGATGTGCACGATGCAGGAACTTATGGGCCATTAAAAGCAGGGACAATAATTACTGTTGAACCGGGTATCTATATCCCACAGGGGTCGCCCTGCGATAAAAAATGGTGGGACATTGGAGTGAGGATTGAAGATGATATATTAATAAATGAAAAGGGTCCTGCGACTAATTTGTCGGGCAGATTGCCAAGAGAGATAGATGAAATCGAACAATTAATGCTTCAGCAGTCGTATTTTAAATAACATTGGTTCTCATTTGTAGAGTGTAAATTGCTCAATGCGAAAAAAATCGGGAGTTTTTGACTTTTTAGATAAATACTATTTGTGATTTTAGGAAAACTATATTATCTTTGCATCCCCTTAAGAAAGGGACTTAATTGATTTTAAATCATGGCAAAGAAAGGTAACCGAGTACAAGTGATTATGGAGTGCACTGAGCATAAGAACAGTGGCATGCCTGGAACATCACGCTACATCACTACAAAAAACAAGAAAAACACAACTGAGCGTTTAGAATTAAAGAAATTCAATCGTATCTTAAAGCGTGTAACAGTTCATAAAGAAATTAAATAAACCGGGGTTTCCCTTAAAATCATCACAACATGGCAAAGAAAGTAGTTGCGACACTAAAGACCGGTAAAGGTAAAGAGTTCTCAAAAGTAATTAAGATGGTGAAGTCGCCTTTAACAGGTGCTTACGCTTTCAAATCAGAAGTCGTTCACAATGATCATGTGAAAGATTTCTTAAAAGAAAAATAATAACTGGCAATCAACCTGCCTATGAAATTAGCTTCTTTCTATGAAAGGAGCTTTTTTTATTACAGTAATATTCGATATTTTTAAAGATGGGTTTATTTGGACTATTTAATCGTGATAAAAAAGAATCGCTCGATAAAGGGCTAGAAAAAACACGTGAAAGTTTTTTTTCCAAGCTTACTAAAACATTAGTAGGGAAATCAACAATTGATGATGAGGTACTCGATAATCTGGAGGAAATATTGGTTACTTCAGATGTTGGAGTAGAAACCACCCTTAAAATTGTTAAGCGTATTCAAGAAAGAGTTGCTCGCGACAAATACACTTCTGCTGGAGAATTAAACAAACTTCTTCGCGAAGAAATTGTACTTCTTTTAGAAGAAAACAAATCATCGGACAATAATAATTTCAATACATTGAAGGATCTTCCTGCGCAACCATATGTTATTATGGTAGTAGGTGTGAACGGTGTTGGAAAAACAACTACTATTGGTAAGCTTGCAAATCAGTTTAAATTGGCAGGTAAAAAAGTAGTCATAGGTGCTGCGGATACTTTTCGTGCTGCTGCAGTCGATCAACTTACAATTTGGGCAGATCGTGTTGGCGTTCCGATTATTTCGCAGGGAATGGGTGCTGATCCAGCTAGTGTTGCATATGATGCAGTTAGTTCAGCAAAGGCTCAAGGTGCGGATGTTTGCATTATTGATACTGCCGGAAGATTGCATAATAAAATCAACTTGATGAATGAGCTTTCTAAAATTAGAAGGGTTATGCAAAAGGTTATTCCTGATGCACCACATGAAATTTTATTGGTGCTTGATGCTTCCACCGGACAAAACGCTATTGAACAAGCTCGACAATTTATTGCTGCTACTGATGTTAACGCACTTGCATTAACGAAGCTGGATGGAACAGCAAAGGGGGGAGTTGTAATTGGAATCAGTGATCAGTTTAAAATACCTGTTAAATATATTGGAGTTGGAGAGAAAATGGAAGATCTGCAGCTTTTTGATAGAAATGAATTTGTAAAGTCGTTGTTTAATGAATAAAAAAAAGTCCCGAGGTTATCTCGGGACTTTTTTTATTTAGCTATAAATTATAATCGTTCAATCGATGATGTTTTTACTTTGCCGTTTTGTGTAATAACCATTTTATATGTTCCTGGATTATTAAAATAATTGCTTACTTCTTGATTTACAGGGAAGCTCTCAAATGCTTCGCGGTAGATAAGCTTTCCTTCGATATTGTAAATGCTAATATCCATTGGTGATTTGTCGTCGCTATCAACTATTATTCTGCAATCTTTATAGCTTGGGTTCGGATAAGTGCTGATCTCAATTGGGTTGGAAGAACCTACTAAGTCATTATTGTGGTCATCGCTGTCGCCATTACCATCGTTATCTCCATGTCCATCATGGTCATCTTTAGATTTAATTCCTAAACCAATAATGCTATAATTTCCTTTACAATAATTAACATTATCTACTCGAGCATGAACTGTAACATAGTAAAACTTCCCATTCTTTAATGCAGGTGTTGCATTGCTAAGGTTACACCATCTTGTATTTGATACACATCTAGAAATCGGATTTGAACCTTTACCTTTAGCATCCGTTTGGATAAATGTAAAAACATATTGTGGAGCACTGCTTTGGTAGGTTAATACTAATTGACTTTTAATACTGTCATTTATAGAATAATCGTATTTGCCATTGAAATTTGAAAGCAATTCAGGTTCTTTGATAGATCTTAATACTACTGGTTGTTGCACGTAAGCCACATTGTTAGCATCGTAGCATGTTAATCCTACCGTAGCTGTATCTAATATTGCTCCCGATGAACCATCCATAATGTATTCGATTTGTCTCGAAGTTGCTCCGTTACTCCATTCATATCTATCATAACCCGTAGGGCCAATCAAGGTGAAACTTGCAGGTTTGCAACCAGTAAAGATTCCGTGCGGAGCTGTAATCTGAGCGAATGAGTTTACGCTGCTGATTAGTAATAAGGCGATAATTAATTTTTTCATGTGTTTTTAATTTTGAAGCAATTTATTCAAGATGGTTATATCTACTGTATAGATTTTGTAAAAGGCATGTTTTTTTAGGGCAAAAGGCATGTTTTTTTGGGCGATTTGTTTTTTGAAAATCATCAATCAGACTTGTTTTGACAACAACTGCAGCCCAAATTCTGCTCTAATTATGTTCAAATATCTTCTTATAAAGAATTGAAGAATAAGGCCGGCTTCACGAAACGATTTGGTAAATTTGTCTAAGAAATTTAGAAAGGTGAAATCAAAAACGCTCAAGCAAAACAAAATTAATGTAGTAACACTCG